>DYNG01000238.1 GCA_020721165.1 Desulfocapsa sulfexigens | reverse complement strand
AGAAGAGTTCCGCCTATATTAGATGTTAGCGAGGTTATATCATCTCCAAGCCCTATTTCTCCAGCCCCAGTCGCCCAATCGTTTGGATCTCCTACAGCGCTATACTGAACAGAGCCACCATTATACGACAGGAACAATCTCTCCTGATGTACTGCTAAATGGGTTGGAGTATCATTAACCCCCATACCAGCATTGTTTATAACTGTAATGGTGGTCCCGTCAAACATTCTGGCTTGGTTAGAGCCGTCAACCCATAGTACAACCTTTGATGTTGGTTGGGCTAAAAAGTTATACTCTACGGATTCTATAGACCCGTTAGGGTTTAGAGGGTCTGTTGAAGTATCAACTTCTACCCATCCAGTCGGTGACTCTACATACATTCCAGCAGTAAGGCCATCAACTTTATTCCTGAACACATAGACCTTATCTCTAAAGACAAACAAACCTAATATGTTTCCTACTCCAGGTACTTGTCCTATAAGGGCTCTAGCTGCATCTCTTTCTGCGTGGTCAGCCTCTGAGGCACTGACTGATGATGGGCTCGGATGACCATCGAATCTTTCGTAACCTCTGATAGACCTATAACCACCAGTAGTTCCATCTGAAATATAATAATTTTCTGACCCTGAAACCATTTCTCCAGGCCCTAGCTCTAGAGAAGACACATTTTCATTTAGGCCACCAGCCAAAGATGTTACTGTTGTTTGTACTTGTGGGAAATTTATGTGTGCTGGTCTTGTCATTTCTAAACTATTCCTCTCACCTTCAAAATTTCTCTTGGGTTCTGTTCTCTAACTAAGTCGTCATATAGCTCTGCGAACTTTTGAGAATACCCTTGGTATGCAGAAGCCAAAGAAACATTTAGAGCGTATCTAGCTACTGCATCATAAACTATAACATTGTGGTAATTTAGAGGAAGTTCTGGTATATCAGAATCTGAAACTAAAGTTTGCTTAGCTTTGTAATAAGAGGCCCTGATAAGGTAAACTTTATCTGGCTTATTTATGATTATAGCGTTTGTTGAGGGTTCTACAGTGAAAGATGTAACCCTACTGTTTGTAGAGTTATTTATGTGAAGGGCTACGAATACATCGTACTCTATAAACCTTAGAGGTGTATTAGAGATTCCATCGTATATGTAAAATTGTTCGGTATTCCACCTGCCAAACCTATGAAACGACGGGCCGAATATAGTTGATATGGGGTATGAGTCTGACCCTACAACTGTAGTAATCTGCACAGTTGATCTCATCCACTTCCACTTCTTCTTGCTTAATTGAATATCTTCCCAAGAATCATTCACTAGAGTTACAAATATAGAATCATAGTCAGTTGCAGTAACGGTCACTGGACCAGAACCCTGCATGCCAACAAGCTTTCTAACCTTCTGAGCCATTGAGAGGAAATTCATTTTTTTCAACTCTCCTTCTTGAGTCTTGTAGTAGCTTTAACTATTTTGGGTTTTTCTACTGGTTCTGTAGGCTCTGTTGGAATAGGGCCTACAATGCTTGCTACACTTAGAGTGAAACTATCCTTATTGCCTTCGTAGTGCTCTTTAGATACACACAGAAGGGTATTAGGGGCATCTTTCCTATAAACATAAACTGCTTCATTCATAAAACTCTCCTGAGAGATAGTGAGCTGTAAGATTAAAATGTCCTACAGGCTTTTTAGGGCCTGTAGGTTTTGATAAGCCTACAATCTAGTAGGCTTTAGGTTGACTACTTCGTAGCGTAGAGTGCTACAAGAGCGGTTGGCTGAACTACAGCACGGCCATAAACAGACAAACCGCGCATGTACTGGCCAAAAGAGGTAGGAATCTGAATGGTCTCAGTCTTTACCAACTGATTTGCAAAAGTTACAGAATCAGTCGTACCAGCCATACAGTAGAAGCATTCTTTGGTGGTGTCGGTTACATGCTTGAGCAGATTGCTCTGGATGATCTTGGTCCTATCAACCATCCCTACAACACCAGATCGGAGTACTGACACACTATCACCAGTGATATCAGCAGCCTTAAGATCAGACTTCTTCAGCAGGGCTACAAACCATGCAGGAAGTACGATCCAACGGTTCTCTGAGGGGATGTTAGCCTCGTCAAGAACCTGATTAACATCTACAATAATACTCGTTGCAGTGGCAGAGGTAACAACAACTGGTGCTGCTGCCTTACCTAAGTTGATATTAGCAGAGATAGCCCCTGCAAGATCCCCCATATTACTTGCAGCAGCCTTGGTTGAGATATAGTCAAAACACTCTGTGTCAATAGCAATCTTGAGACGCTCACCTGCATCAGCAGCGAAAGCATTCATAAGATTCAGGTCAGAGGCAACCTCATCAATATCATCAATCTTGAAAGACCAAGATTTAGCTTTATCAATATTGAGCTCAGTGTTTGCAACCTCAGGAACCTCGTAGCTCAAAGTCCCGCCTACTGCATAATCTGCTACAGTGATTGCTGGAGTATGTCGGATAATGACCTTATCTCCAGACGCTTTGATTTCACCTTGGTAGTCAGTGTTGGCAATCTCATTGAATGCCGTAGTCTGATAGAAGTTCTTAAGCATCTTTTTACTGAATAGCTCTGGAATAAACTTTGATACGCTATCAGACGCATAAGTTCCATAACCACTTGTTCGAGCAACACCATTAGCCATTTTTTTATCTCCTAAAACTTTTTGTTTGTTTTATGGCTAAGCTTACTTTGTCTATCTGATGTTTCCATTCATGTAGGCTTTAGTAATCCTAGCCTCTATTTGTGAAGCTTCTTTTTCTTTATTCCTATAAACCCCTTTAGAATAATCACTAAAAAACTTATCTACTTCTTGCAAAGTGAATGTGGTTTTATCAGAATTATTCACAGAGCCTACAGAACCACCAGACTGATCTGGTGTGATATTCTCTTCAAGTACACTTCTTTTACTCTTTGGGATTGAGTCTTTATAATCCAAGAAGAACTCAGCAATACGAGGAGCATCTAGATAATCTTCGGCCCTTCGGAAGATATCAACCCCTTTCTCTCCAGTAGATGAATCAAACTCTTCCATGTACTTTTT
>DYNG01000237.1 GCA_020721165.1 Desulfocapsa sulfexigens | reverse complement strand
CAGTGACCAAACCAACATAACCCGTGCCAATGATTGTAATTTTCATAAAAATTTAACCAGGATAACAGCCTAAAATAAAAAGATAAAATAGAATAACAATAGAGTCATTCCTCATCAAAAACACACAATGCTTGCCTTATTATCAAAAGTATGATAATAATTTCCATTACAGATCCAGAAAAAGTCGTCGCTACAAAAGAGAGCATTCCGTTTCTTGCTTCTGGCATAAAACGGTTTCTGCATAACGACCCCCCATTCATGGAGAAGAAAATGACCCTGCTTGAAGGTTTCCTCTGGTTAGCCCTGAATATCTATCACGAGGGCCGATCCGAACCACAAATTGGCCAGCTGGCCATTGCTCATGTCACCCTCAATCGGGCAAACGAGCAGAATATTTCCATCAAAGATGTTCTTCACCAGCCCCACCAGTTTAACTGGGTAACGAAAAAATCCTATTTTCCCGATAACATTCCCGTCTTTTTACACAGTATGCAACTGGCGCTCGTCGCTCTGCAGAGCCATGATTTCACCCACGGGGCCACCTATTTCCATCGCAAGGACAAGTCCCCCGAGTGGGCCTCCCGTCTCACCTACATTCAGGCATACGGAAGCCACAAGTTTTACCGGTGACGCAACAGCGCAAGGGCAAGCGGGAATTTCGGGTTTACTATTTATCCAACGGTAAATTTGCTGGCGGGATTCAGGCCCACCTTATTCACACCAGCCTGGCGGCCCGATTCAGACTGCTGAGCGTGGCCTTGATGGAGGCGATAATAATGTCTGTATCAATGCCCGCGCCCCAGTAGCGGCGGCCATCTGGAAATTCCAGTTCAATATAGGCGACAGCCTTGGAACTTGAGCCCTTGGTCAGGGCGTGCTCATGATAGCCGCAGAGGGTGAAGTCCTGCGGCAACCCCTGCTTCAGGGCCCCGCAGAAGGCATCCAGGGGCCCATTGCCGCTCGCCGATAACGACCGGTTTTCGCCATTAACCCTGATCACGGCCTCCACGACGGCGCTTGAACTCTCCTCGTCGCTGTCCACATGCCGCTTGAGCACATTAAAACTGACCAGCCCATAGGGCGAGACCCGAGTCAGGTACTCATCCCTGAAGGCATTCCAGACCTCGGCCTGTTGCAGCTCACGACCCTCACGATCCGTCAGTTTCTGGATCACCGCCCCAAACTCAGGATGCATCTCTTTGGGCATCTTGAAGCCAAACTCCCGATCCATAATCCACGCCACCCCACCCTTGCCTGACTGGCTGTTGATCCGGATAATGGATTCATAACTGCGCCCCACATCGCGAGGATCAATGGGCAGATAGGGCACGGCCCAGATCCCCTCCGGCGAGGCGTCATAAGCGCTCATCCCTTTGTTGATCGCATCCTGATGGGAGCCGGAAAAGGCGGTATAGACCAGTTCACCGGCATAGGGATGACGAATGTGCACCGGAATTCTGGTCACCCGCTCGGAGGTTTCAATCACCCTGTTGATATCATGAAAATCGAGGTCGGGATCAATCCCTTGGGTAAAGAGATTGAGGGCCAGAGTGACAATATCCACATTGCCGGTTCGTTCCCCATTGCCAAAAAGAGTGCCTTCCACCCGGTCTCCGCCCGCCATGAGGGCCAGTTCCGTGGCCGCCACCGCGCAACCCCGGTCGTTATGGGCATGCAGACTGATAATGGCGCAGTCTCGGCGCCGCAAATGGGAACAGAACCATTCAATCTGATCGGCATAGATATTGGGCGTGGCCATCTCCACCGTGGCCGGCAGATTGATAATCATCGGTTTTTCAGGTGTCGGTTCCCAGACCTCCATCACCTTTTCACAGATATCGAGGGCAAAATCCAGCTCCGTGCCGGTAAAACTCTCCGGTGAATACTCATAGCGGAAATTCGTTTCGGGATAGCACAGCGCCTCTTCCCGAATCCAGCGGGCCCCCTGCCTGGCCAGGCTCGTGATCTCGGCCCGACTCATCTGGAAAACCACCTGTCGTTGCAGGGTGGAGGTAGAGTTATAGAGATGCACCACCGCCTTCCGCGCCCCCTTGAGCGCCTCAAAACTTCTTTTGATTAGATGCTCCCGAGCTGGGGTAAGAATCTGGATGGTCACATCCTCAGGAATCAGCCCCTGCTCAATAAGTGTGCGGGAAAAATCAAATTCTACCTGGGAGGCCGAGGGAAAGCCAATCTCAATCTCCTTGAAGCCAATATCCACCAGAAGACGGAAAAGCTCGATCTTTTCTTCAAGATTCATGGGCTGAACCAGGGCCTGGTTGCCATCGCGCAGATCAACGCTGCACCAGTCAGGGGCCTTGACAATGGCCTTTCCAGGCCAGGTCCGGGAAGGAAAATCCAGGCGGGGATAGGGATGATATTTCTTTACGGCATCAGGATTCATGACCGACACGCTCCATAGGCAATTAGGACAAAACACACACGACAAGCAACAGCCTGGCCAGAGACAAAAAACGAAGCGGGAATTATTCCCAGAAACAACCTTCATTCTTGACATTCAATGGCTTGTGGATATATATTATTTCGCTTACTTGATTCTTGCATGAGATACGAATAGAATACAAAGAATCACACAAGGTTCTTACCCGATTATCAATTTCATTGTCAACTTTTCTCAGCCCCTTACTCACAAAAGGAAAAGCCTTCATGGAAAAAATCAGCGGCTCGCAGGCCATCATTCGCTGCCTTCAGGAAGAAGGTGTCAAGATTATTTTTGGTTTCCCTGGCGGGGCAGTTATAGATCTGTATGACGCCCTGATGGATTCTGATATCACCAATATCCTGGTTCGTCACGAACAGGGGGCCGTCCATGCCGCTGATGGCCTGGCCCGCGTCACCGGCGAAGTCGGGGTCGCCCTGCTCACCTCCGGCCCGGGCGCCACCAATGGGGTCACCGCCATTGCCACCGCCTATATGGATTCCATCCCCCTGGTCATTCTCACCGGTCAGGTGCCCACCCCTCTGATTGGCAACGATGCCTTCCAGGAGGTGGATATTGTTGGTATCACCCGCCCCTGCACCAAACATAATTACCTGGTGAAA
>DYNG01000236.1 GCA_020721165.1 Desulfocapsa sulfexigens | reverse complement strand
GCGAATTGGTCCGCCAGTATATGGTCGCCACCGGCATGATTAAACCTCTGCATACTTTGGTTGACTTTTATACCCATATTAAAGGGATCGAATATCTTATATGCGTTGCTTTTTTTGTCGCCTTCCCGGCCTTTTACCGCTTTATCAGTACGGAACGGAAGCCAATGCCAATTCTCAAATAGTTTTCTCTTCCCTTGCACCAGAGACAAGAAGTATTCCCTCGTCTTGTCTCTGGTACTTTGCCTGCTTGCCAGATCCCCTTCAATAAAACCTTCTGCTCCACACTTTTTTCTCACAAAAGAATCCAAACGACTCCTGCGTGTCAATCCGGCATGATAGATGCATAACTTCGATTAATACCACGAAAAATGGTGCTCTTGCTACACTTTCGCTGTATTCTTGTATAAAAACCACACATTATGCAACGATTGTGTCGCATAATGTGTGGTTTACGATCTTACGAAGGAATTTGTGTATGATTAGCACCATGTCCAAAAACGAAATAAAACAACTCCAGCAATATGAGCGCCGGAACAAACTCCTGGCTGCCATCAGTGAATTGAGTGTAAGGGCTGACACCCACAATAATCTCAACACCCTTTTGCAGGAGTGCTGCCGCATCCTCCTGGAGAAAGAGGAATTTTGTCTGGTATGGGCCGGTCGCCGTGATGCCGACGGGAATGGCATCACACCCCTGGCGGCTCTCACCACAACACGCTTGCCAGAGAAGGATTGTCTGATTCTGATTGAACATGTTCTGACTGATATGAATGAGACCAATCCGGCCGCCTGCGCCCTTCTCTCAGGCAATCGCGTCATCATTCAGGACAATCGAGTTTCTTTGTATTCGACAGCCCTTCAGGAAATGGTGGCAAAAACCGGCATTCGCTCCTGTTCAGCCTGGCCCCTGCTTCATCAGGGCCAGGAATATGGAGTCATCAGTATCCACTCCGATCAGGCCAATGCCTTTACCGAATCCGAAATTGATTTTCTCTCCCTGGCAATTGCCGATATTTCCCTGGCCCTCTATTCCTTAGAGATGCGTAACAAATTGGAAATTGAGCGGGATTTTAATCGTGAGATTATTGACACCGTCCAGGCCTTATTGGTCTCCATTTCGCCCTGCGGCCAAATACTTTCATTTAATGCCAAGGCCGAAGAGGTCACCGGATATAGACTGCAAGAGATTTACAGAAAATACTGGGTTGATGTTCTCATGGCTCCGGAATATCGTGCACAAAGCCAGACCCTTGTTTCTGAGATACTCAAGGGCGGCAATAGCAATATGAATTTCCAGGCCCCTCTACTCACCAAGGGGCAGCAGTTGCGAACCATCAAATGGCACGCCTCCATCCACACGGAAGTTCAGGAAAACAAAGTGGGTATAGTCCTCTTTGGCATAGACATCAGTGAACAACTCAAAGTTGATCAAGCCCTCAACCGGGCCCTTGCCAAATGGGAAAATCTTTTTGCCTCCATCCAGGATCCAGCCCTGATTGTCTCCAGCGACAACCTTATTCTTGACGCCAATCCGGCAACCTTTGCGGCGGCGCGTAAGATCAGAGATGAAGTCATTGGCAAAAAGGTCTGCGACATTCTCCATGGTGGTCGGGCTGCAGGAGCAATCTGCCCTTTGGAGGCCCAGATCCAAACCCGCAAAAGCATCATCAACGAGGCTGAATTACGGGGACTGCACGGCAACTATCTCATCACGCTCAGCCCGCTGGCTCCCACTCAAGGACATCGCGAGGCCACCCTTCTCATTGCCCGCGATCTCACCGAGCAGGAGATGATGCGGGCCGAGTCCATGCGCACGGCTCAACTGGCCTCAATAGGAGAACTGGCGGCCGGCGTTGCCCATGAAATCAATAATCCCATCAATGGCATTATCAACTACGCCCAGATTATACTTGATGAACCGGACGATCCGGACAATCGGGACAACCTCTATCGTGTGATCAAGGAAGGAAAACGAATTGCCGGCATCGTCAGCAACCTCCTTGACTTTGCCAGGCGAAGCGAAGACTCTCAGATTTCGGTGCAACTTCACGACATTCTCCAAAACTGCCTTGACCTGATCGAGCACCAATTCAAAAAAGATGGTATTCACCTTGAACTGGATGTGGATGAAGCCCTGCCGTCCGTATTATGCAATGCGCAACAGATCCAGCAAGTCCTGTTGAATATAATGAGCAATGCCCGCTATGCCTTAAACAAACGCTACCCCGAAGCCAATCCTGACAAACGCATTTATATTCATGGAGAACAGGTCATCCACAACAATAAAGGCTTCATCCGCCTGACCATTATTGATTATGGAACCGGCATTGAGCATGATATTATGGATCGTCTCTTTGATCCTTTCTTTTCCACCAAACCCACTGGCGAGGGCACTGGCCTGGGACTCAGCATCAGTCATGGCCTGATTATGGAAAATAATGGCTTTCTCAGAATCAGCAGTGAACTAGGCCATTCCACTTCCCTTATTATTGATCTGCCAATCGCTGAAAATACATAGGAGGGATACATGAAAATTGTAATGAGCGCCAAAGCCAGAATCTTCTCTCTTTCTGCCACTATTTTCCTGGGCAGTATGTTTCTTCTTTATTGTCTTGGCAGATTGGAGGCGAGTAGAACCGTACCTCACCAACCCCCTTATACCCTCTGGTTTGCCATCATTTTTACCGGACTTTTTCTCACCACATTGGCCTTGATTTATAACGAATACAAACGGTACGACCTGCTTCTTGAGAAAAAAAATGGGCAAATCGAAGAAAACACCCATTCACTCCTGGAAATTCAAACCAACCTCGAAGAATCCGTGGAACGAAGAACCTTTGAATTGGCAATCATCAATGGTTCCCTGCATCGGGAAATTGCCGAACGCATTCAGGCCGAAACCGAAAGTAAAAACCTGCAAAAACAGCTTGAAATCATTCTTGATTCAGCCGCTGAAGGTATTTTTGGTATTGACACCAATGGCAATGTAACATTTATCAATAAAACCGCATCCCGTCTCCTGGGCTGGCGACGACGGGATCTTATCGGTAATTCGCACCATGACATTGTCC
>DYNG01000235.1 GCA_020721165.1 Desulfocapsa sulfexigens | reverse complement strand
CGGCAGGGCAATTTTGAGGAGCGGGAAGTGGGCGCCGGTCAGGGTGTTGGCGGATTGAATAAAGAAATCCGTGTACTTGAAAAAGGCGAGCAGCAGCAGATTGACGCTCACAGCCATCTGCATCCAGCGTTTGCGGGCAAGAGGTGTCGTCGCGCCAATAATGCGCTGTCCGGCCCAGAAGTGAAACAGGATGGAGGCCAGCAGCAGAGGCAAAAAGCGATAGTCCCAGCAGCCGTAAAAAATAAGGGAGGCCAAAAGCAGCCAGACGGTCGCCCCTTGTCTGCCCTGGCGTTTCAGGAACAGAAATCCGGCCAGGGTGAGTGGAAAAAAAACGAAGATGAAGGCAAAGGAGTTAAAGACCATAAAAACAGTGTAATCCGTTCAGCAGCGCCACGACTGCTTTGTCATCGGCCTGCTCTCGTGCAACCAGCACACTTCGCAGAGCTCTTTCGCGCATCTGCGGCGCTGCTGAACGGTTACAGTTCTGAGGTTTAGCCACATTTTCCCATTCCTGGTGAACGATTACAAAACAGTGGCAAGAGGCTCTATGGATTCAGGAAAAAGCGGGGGTGGCGAATGAATCCGCCTGTCCCTGGTCCGCCGCAGATTTCCGCAGGTAATAGTTGTAATCGCCTTCGTAGCTGCGCAGGGCCCCGTGATCAATCAGGAGAACGCGGTTGACCAGCAGGCGCAGGAAGCGGCGGTCATGGCTGACCACGACCACCGTGCCGGTGAATTTTTGCAGGGCCTCCAGCAAGACCTCGCGGGACTGGATATCCAGATGGTTGGTGGGCTCGTCCAGAATCAGGAAATTCAGGGGCTGGGCCAGCAGGGTGGCGAGAACCACGCGACTCTTTTCACCGCCGGAAAGATGGGCAATCCGCTTGTCAATCTCATCGCCCTGAAAGAGAAAGGCGGCGCAGAGATTGCGAATGACCCCGATATTGCCAGTGGGCATGACGGCCTGCACGGTCTCGAAGACCGTGGCCTCCGGGTTGAGCAGCTCCATGGAATGCTGGCTGAAGTAGCCGGTGAGCACGCTGGCCCCGATGGTCAGGGCGCCGCTGCTGGGCTCAATCTGGCCGGCCAGGGCCTTCAGGAAGGTTGATTTGCCAGCGCCATTGACCCCGACCACCGCTATTTTTTCCTGGCGGCGAATAACCCCGCTGACTCCGCCAAAGACCGATTTCTCCTGCGGCCCCGCTGAACCCTGGTGAACCCAGACCTTGGCCAGATCGGTCATTTCCGCCACCATATCGCCGCTGCGGGGGGCCTCGCCAAAGTCAAAGCGCATAACCTTCTGTTCGGCAGGGATTTGAATTCGTTCAATTTTTTCCAGTTTTTTCATTCGTGATTGCACCTGGGCGGCGTGCGAAACCCGGGCGGCAAAGCGGGCGATAAACTCCTCTTCCTTGGCCAGCATCTCCTGCTGGCGGCGATAACTGGCCAACAGTTGTTCCCGTCGAATTTCCCTCTCCCGCCGATAAAAATCGTAATTGCCGCCATAGGTGGTCACGGTCTGGTCAGCGACCTCAATGATCCGGCTGGCAATACGATTCATGAACTCATGGTCATGGCAGGTCATGAGCAAGGCCCCCTTGAAATCGGTGGCCAACCACTCTTCAAGCCAGAGAATGGACTCCATATCAAGATGGTTGGTCGGCTCGTCGAGCAGCAGGACATCAGGGTTGAGGGTGAGGATTCGGGCCAGGGCAATGCGCATCTTCCAGCCGCCACTGAAGGATTCCACGGGCCGCAGATAGGCGTCCGGGCCAATCCCCAGACCAGTCAGCACGGCCTGGGCCCGGGCCTCCAGATCATAGCCGCCCCGATGCTCAAACTCTTCCACGGCGTTGCCGTATCGTTCCAGCAGGGAGGCCATCTCATCATCACTCATGGGCAGGCTCATGGCCGCTTCCATGGCCTGGATCTGCTCGCCCAGCAGGGTGATTTCAGCGGCGGCGGCCATCACCTCGGCCAGGGCCGTGCGGCCGCTCATCTCGCCGACATCCTGGGAGAAATAGCCGATAACGGTTTTTTTGGCGCAGGCGATTTCCCCCTTATCCGGCTCTTCTTCCCTGGTAATCAGCCGGAATATCGTTGTCTTTCCGGCGCCATTGGGGCCCACCAGGCCGTTGCGACTGGCGGGCAGAATTTGCAGGCTGGCGTCCTGAAAAAGAAGGCGGGAGCCATGTTGTTTGCTGATCTGGGTCAGATGGATCATGGCCGGCTACCTTCGTCCTCGTGAGGAAGAAGAGGGGCGCCGCTGTCTCGGACGGGAAGAGGAGCGCTGGGCGGAATCGTCCTCTTTATGAATGGAGGGACGGGATTGACCCGCCGGCGGTGGAATCAGCAGCGACTCCTCCGGCTGAACACAGCGCAGGGGCTCGCCAATGTACTCCTCGATCTCGGGCAGGACAAAGGCGTCTTCCTCGCAGGCAAAACTGACCGAGATGCCGGAGACCCCGGCCCGGCCGGTTCTGCCAATCCGGTGGACATAATCTTCCGGCTCATAGGGCAGGGTGTAGTTGATGACATGGCTGATACCGGCAATATGGATGCCACGACCGGCCACATCGGTTGCCACCAGAACCTTGATTCGTCCCTCGCGAAAGGCTTCCAGACGGCTGGTGCGTTTTTCCTGGGGAATATCGCCAGACAGCAGGGTGCAGGCCACGCCATGCCGCTCCAGCCGTTCGCTGAGGCGTCGCGCCTCATTTTTCATATTGGCAAAGATGATAATCCGTTCCTGGGGCCTGCTGGTGAGCAGATTGTAGAGGACGGTGAATTTTTCGGCAGTGGTGGTCAGATAGACAATCTGCTGGACGGTCTCCACCGCCACCTGTTCCGGCTCGGGCTCGATGGTGGCCGGGTTTTTACACCACTGGGCCGAGAGCTGCCGCACCTCCTCGGTAAAGGTGGCCGAAAAAAGCATGGTCTGCCGCTGTTCCTTGGGCGGTGTTTTGTAGATGATTTTGCGCACATCGGGGATAAAGCCCATGTCCAGCATACGATCGGCCTCATCAATGATCATAATGCCGGCCTGGCTGAGGCTGAGGATCTGTTTGCTGGCAAAATCAA
>DYNG01000234.1 GCA_020721165.1 Desulfocapsa sulfexigens | reverse complement strand
AGTGTGGAGAATGAGCGGGTGAGCAAGGGGCCAGGTGTACAGAAAATGTTTGATGCCATTGCCGGTTCGTATGATCTGATGAACCGGGTGATGACCCTGGGGCAGGATCAGCGCTGGCGTCGGTTTGTGGTGCAGAAGGCCCAGGATCCCCAAATGGGCTGGGCGCTGGATCTGGCCACCGGCACGGGTGACATCGCGGCCCTGATACGACAGACCTATCCACGCTGCCGGGTGCTGGGCGCCGATTTCTCCCAGAATATGCTGAAAGAGGCCAGACACCGTTTTGCCGCCCTGGATATTGACTGGCAGGCCTGTGACGCCAATGTTCTGCCCTATAGAGACAATACTTTTGAGGCGATAACCTTTGGCTATCTCTTGAGAAATGTTGATGATGCCCTGGTCGTCCTCAAGGAGGTGCATCGGGTCTTGAAGCCGGGTGGACGGGTGGTTTGCCTGGATACCACACCCCCCCGAAAAAATTTGTGGTATCCGCTGGTTCGCTTCTATTTTCGTTTCGGCATTCCCTTTTTAGGACGCCTGATTGCCAAGGATGAAGCCGCCTACGCCTATCTTACCGGTTCGACTATGGATTTCCACAGCGCTGAGGCCCTGGCTGCTCTCTTTGCCGAGGCCGGATTTGCAGATGTTGGCTTTCAGCGGTTTATGCTGGGAACCATCGGGATTCATTGGGGGCGCAAGTAAATTCAATTTGCATCTCCCCCACAATTGGCCTCAAGCGATTGGCGGATTGAGACCATCATAGTTACAATTTCCTGTGAAGAAGAGAAATCAATTATGCTGATTCAGCCTGTAAATGTCAAAAGTGAAGAGGGTGAGCGGGTCATTGCCACCCTGTTGCAGAGGTTTCAGCCGGCGGGGGATTCCTGCCGCGAGACGGTGGCCGCGATTCTGGCGGCGGTGCGGGAGTGCGGCGATGCGGCGCTGCTGGAATATACCAGAAAGTTTGATGCCCCGGATCTGAGCCTGGCCCAGATGCAGGTCTCCACCGCCGAAATGCTGGCGGCCTACGAGCAGGTGGACGGGGATTTTCGGTCAACTCTGGAACTGGCCATTGAACGGGTGCAGGTCTTCCATGAGCGGGAGATGGAAGATTCCTGGATGCAGACCCGGGAAAACGGAACGATTGTTGGCCGTCTGGTGCGGCCCGTGGATGCGGCGGGCCTTTATGTGCCCGGCGGTCAGGGCGGCTCAACGCCTCTGGTCTCTTCGGTGCTGATGAACGGGATTCCGGCGGGCATTGCCGGGGTTAGACGACGGGTGATGCTGACCCCGCCCAATCGTGAAGGCAGAATCAGCCCCCATCTGCTGGTGGCCGCTCAGGAAATCGGGATTACCGAGATATTCAAGGCCGGTTCGGCCTGGGGGATTGCGGCCCTGGCCTATGGCACGGCAAGCATTCCGGCGGTGGATGTCATTGTCGGCCCTGGCAACCGGTTTGTGACCGAGGCCAAGGCCCAGGTGTCTGGTCAGGTGCGGATTGACATGATCGCCGGGCCTTCAGAAGTCCTGATTGTCGCTGATGCCGGCGCCAGTGCGGCCTTTGTGGCGGCTGATATGCTGGCCCAGGCCGAGCATGACCCTCTGGCCCTGGCTATGGTGGTGACGACGGACTCGGCCCTGGCCGCCGAAATTCCGGCTGAACTGGAACGACAACTGGCCAACCTGGCGCGGCAGGATATTGCCCGCAAGTCCCTGGCGGAGCGCGGGGTGATCCTCATTGCCGACACCCTGGAAGCGGCCATTGATCTTGCCAATGAGATTGCCGTGGAGCATCTGGAGTTGATGATTGCCGACCCTTGGAGTCAGGTGCCGCGAATTCGTCATGCCGGGGCCATTTTCCTGGGGGCCTACACCCCCGAGGCCGCCGGAGATTATCTGGCCGGCCCCAACCATGTCCTGCCCACCATGGGCACCGCCCGATTCTCTTCCGCCCTGGGAGTTGAAACCTTTCTCAAGAAAAGCTCAATCATCAGCTATTCGGAGCAGGCCTTGATTGAAGACGCGGATCATATCCGGCTGCTGGCCAATCTCGAAGGTCTGACCGCCCATGCCAATTCTGTGACGGTTCGTTTGTCCGGCTCGGGAAGGAAAGGGCGGTGAGCGCCGAAACGATTGATTTCCGGCAACTGCTCCGGCAGGGCGGCGCCTCTTTGGGGCTAAATCTTGACGCAGCGGCAACCGAGCGGTTGGCTCTGTATTTTACGGAACTGCTGCGCTGGAGCCGGAAGATCAATCTGATTGCCAAAGGAATGGGCGAGGCGGAGATCGTGGAGAATCATTTCCTCGATTCCCTGACCCTGCTTCCCCTGCTTGACGAATCCCCAGCCGCCCATCTGCTTGATGTGGGAACCGGGGCTGGTTTTCCCGGCCTGGTCTGCAAGGCGGCCCGGCCCGATTTGACCGTGACCCTGCTTGAGCCGCGCTTGAAACGGGTTTCGTTCTTGCGCCATATTATCAGGGAGTTAGGGCTTGGCGGCGTGGAAGTCCTGGCCGGTCGGGTCGAGGATGAAACCCTGCTGCCGTCATCCGCGCAGTTTACCCATATCACCAGCCGGGCGGTAGCCGATATGGGCAATTTTCTGGTCATGGTGGAGCGCCTCTGTCATCCCCAAACCAGGGTGATCTGCATGAAAGGTCCGAAATGGCAGGAAGAATTGCGTCTTCTGCACCAGAAACAGCCGCTTCTTTCCCTTCGTCACAGCGCAACCCAGGAACTGCAACTGCCCATGACCAGGGCCCAGCGGGCCTTACTGGTCTTTTCGTGGGAAGAAGAGGGGGCTGACCATGCGGGTTTATAGACGATGATGAAGTTTTTCCGCAATCCTTTATCTTCTGTCGGGCTGCTGCTGGCGCTGCTGCTGGTTCTGTTTTTCAGCGGCCCGCAGGTGGACACGGATGAGACGATCTCCCCTCTGGTTCTGCCACTCGATCTTGACAGCTATTTGGCGCAAAAGGAGGGGGGCTTTGCCGATCTTGTCCCCGGCACGGAAAAAAAGATTTTCTGGGCGGGAAAGCCTGGGGGACAGACTCCGCTGGCCCTGGTCTATATCCACGGTTTTTCCGCC
>DYNG01000233.1 GCA_020721165.1 Desulfocapsa sulfexigens | reverse complement strand
CCTTTGTGGTGGTGGTGGTGATCTGTGTTCTGGCCAGCCTGCTAGCCATCCAGGCCGCCCTGAAGGTTGATCCGGCTGACGCCATCGGCGCTTGAAAGGGGGTAAAATGAAACGGGGAATTGTTCTTGAAGGGGTCAGCAAGCGCTATGGTTCGGGCGAAACGGCCGTTGATGCCCTCAAGCTGGTCAATATGGAGGTGGCCGCCGGTGAAGTTGTGGGTCTGGTTGGTCCCTCGGGTTCCGGTAAAAGCACCCTGCTCAAATGCCTGGGGGCCATTATCGAACCCAGTGGCGGCAAAATGACCATCGGCGACACCACCATTTACGATAATAAATGGAAGATCAGAGACCTGCGGGCCTTGCGACGGGACAATATCGGCTTTATCTTCCAGGCCCCGCACCTGATCCCCTTTCTGAATGTCACGGATAATATCGCCCTGCTGCCCATGCTCGCCGGTCAGCCTGACGGCAAGGCGCGGGAATCGGCCCTGGAATTGCTGGCCGCCCTCGACATCAGCCACCGGGCCCAGGCCATGCCTGCCCATCTTTCCGGCGGGGAACAGCAACGGGTGGCCATTGCCCGGGCCCTGGTCAACCGCCCGCCGGTGGTTCTGGCCGATGAACCGACGGCCCCCCTCGACAGTCAACGGGCCCTGTCGGTCATCCGCATTCTCAACCAGATGGCCGGGCAGTACGAAACAGCCATCATTGTGGTCACCCATGACGAAAAAATCATCCCCACCTTCCAGCGCATCTATCACATCCGCGACGGCGTGACCCATGAAGAGGCCGGAGAAGGACGAGAATATTGACCATGACCATCCCCGAACCCTTCAACATTGTTCTGGTTGAGCCGGAGATCCCGCCCAACACCGGCTCCATTGCCCGTCTGTGCGGGGCGACCAACACCATTCTCCATCTCGTGCGCCCTCTGGGATTTTCCACCGACGACCGGCATCTCAAACGAGCGGGCCTCGATTACTGGCAGTTTGTGGATATTCGTTACTGGGATTCTCTCGACCACTTTCTGGCGGCCCAGGACGAGAACCGCCTCTATTTTTTCACCACCAAAACGACAGCGCCGTACAGCCAGGCCCGATTCCGCCCCGGCGATTTCCTGATCTTTGGCCGGGAAACCAAGGGCCTGCCCGAAGAGATTCTCCAACTCTACCAAGAGCGCTGCTACACCCTGCCCATGCCCAACCCCCATATCCGCAGCCTCAATCTGGCCATGACCGCCGGCATCGTGCTCTACGAAGCCCTGCGCCAGAACTGGTGAACAGGCGCTACAAAATTAACACCTTGGAAGCCTGACCCGGTTCGTTACTCGACCCGGTTCGTTACTCAAAATTAACATCTTGGAAGCCTGACCAGGTTCGTTACCTGACCCGGTTCGTTACCGACCTGCTTCGTTGCCCCATACTCTTGCCCCCTTTTGCTGACCGAGGTTGATTTAAAGAACAACCTGAACATCCCCAGACGAGAAGCGGTTGGGGTTAAAGCCACCGCTTCTCGGCTGGCTGCCAGCTATCTTTTATCATCTATCAAGGACAGGGTGTGCAGAGGCGGCAACTGGTCGCTGGATCCGGGTTTGCGGTTACTGTTTTAACTTCACCGGTGATCGGTTCCGTACCGCTGGCTGACACCGACTTGCCAAACTCCTGGAGAGCAGGTGTGCCGTCCTCGTCAATGTCGAGGGGGCCGGGATAGAAGAAGCCACTAAATGATGCACAATCCCCAGGCATAAGGTTTGCCACGGTTAAGACCACCCCTGCTGCTTCATGTGTCACCGTCACATTTTGTAATTTCGTGACGGTGTCCCTGTTGCAAACCTGGCCTGCAAACCCCACCTTGACCACGACCTTGCCGTCAAGCCCCACCACCTTCACATCGGTGCAGCCCTGGTTAAGGCTCAGTTTAGGATCAAGCTGGACGCCTGTGCATTGACCAGCGTCAGTGACCGGTGCAGTTGGGTAGGTTCCTGCGTATCCGATAGCGGTTACCGTATTGGAGGCCGGGGGATTGTCTGTGCTATTGATGATGTATGGTACTCCACCGGGTGTCACTGCTGCTGTCGCACCGGTGGCGATTACGCCCGAATAGGTCCATGGCCCATACATGGTATCATCAAGACTAACGCTGCTGAGGGAGCCGTATCCTGTGTTGGTAACATGGACTGAGTAGGAGTAATTGATGCTCTCCAAATCTGAGGCAATTTCGGAAGACAGACATTCCTTCGCGACCGAGATTGAGCAGGTGCTAAGATTGCCGAGCACGAAATCTTTGAGCTGGGCGACAACCGAGGTGGAGCTACGGGTTTCCAATAGGACAGAGTTAAAACAAGGGCTATCTTGACCCATCAGATAACTCAGGTTGATTCCGCCCTCCATGAAGCTGTTGTAAGGGAAAAATTCAGGAGTGCCATCCTTGGGGGTATAGGGCCAGGGCGAAGCCACATCAGCTGTATTGACGGCTGCGTAGTAACCAGCACTCTCACTCCCCTGTCCCGAGGCAATCAGTCTAAGGTTGTTTTTCACTGAATCATCCCATACATAGATCTCCAGTGTGGAGACTACGCCGCCGCCTGAGAAATGTCCAAGCCACAGGATGTCACCATTACGATGTTTACCGCTGAAGCTACCATCCGGTTGAGCTGTTACAATGTCCTGGAAAAACCAGGCCCCCATCATCGCGTCGCCGTCATTACTGAAGCGATCAGCACCGATATAGAAGACCAGTTCAGTATCCCCATAAGCTGCGAAATAGCCATGCAGGATATCGTCCTTGTCGGGAACGCTACCATCTGTCCATTTCCACTCAGTAATATCCCTGGTATCCTTGGAGCCGCCACCTGTGAAAATGCTTTTCTGAGGATTATCGGTGATAATCCCCGTGGAGTCTATAAAATAGGGATTTGTTGATACTGGCGACGGATAAAAGGTGGTCCAGTCATCTCCAGGGTATGTCGCATTGTCTTCGTCAACGGGATTGGCGTCAATCTCGAGGAAAGGATCCGTGGTCGGGCCTTCTGGCTGGCTCCAAGCAATCGGAGGCGCTGTAGCCAGCAGTAGCCCCACCATACTTGCAGCCAGTA
>DYNG01000232.1 GCA_020721165.1 Desulfocapsa sulfexigens | reverse complement strand
AGGGGGTGCCCCTTGATGTATCGGTGTTTGCCACACTCTCTCGACAGGTTACGACCGCAGTAAAGGAGAAGTTTGCCAGTATAGAGACCTTCAAGGCTGAGGCATCGAGCCTGACAGGCGCCATAACTTCGGCGGAGAAGTCGCTTGAAGGGATACGGGATGTTATTTCAGGTCTCCGCGCCACGGCTGCAAGACGATCCCAGTCTTACGCAAAGGATCTTGACGAGGCGCTGAAGGGGGGTGAGGTAACAGGGGTTTCAAAGGGGGCCTCCCTTGCAGAGAAGGTCCAGAACTATCGTAACGGCGTTGACAGCGACATGGAGATCGGCAGGCGTGTGCTTGCATCTGTTGAGGCGGTGGGGGCAATACATGTGGATCTGCGGCTTCTTGATACAAAGGCCAGGATGGTGATGCTGAGCAGGAACCAGGGGGAGCTGGATCAGGTGATTAAAGAGATCGGCGCTGTGAAGGCAAGGATAGCAAAAAACCTGAAGCAGGCAGAGTCAGAGGTTCTTGCTGTAAAGAGCGGCGGGGTTGTAAAGGATGCCATCGAGCAGATTGGAAAGGGCTCGGCAAGGGCATCAGGCGCCATACAGAAGATTGTAACCGCACAGCAGAGCGTTCTGGCAAGCATGGCTCAGGTAGAGTCCACCATGGCGAAGGTAAAGCATGTTACGAAGGAACAGGCAAGGCAGAGCGAGGCCAATGTCTCGGCAACCACGGCGGAACAGCAGAGCTTTGTGGAGTCAATGGTATCAACATCACAGAAAAACACCTACATAATGCTGGGCGGGGCGATGCTGATAGCAGCGTTTGTACTTTTTATGAATAGTCTGCTGGTGATAGGGATCCGCAGGCCACTCAAGCGGATGAAAGACACCATCGGGGAGATAGCTGAAAGCCGTGACTTGAGAAGATCCGTAGAGATAAGGAATAACGACGAGATCGGCCAGTCCATATCCTCCTTCAACAACCTGATAGGTTCATTCAGGAATATAATCGGCGCAATAGCGGGAACTGCCAGAACCCTTGCTTCCACCTCAGGCGAACTTTCCGGGGCAGCCGCAAGAATAAGCGCACAGGTGAGTGAACAGAGTGAGAGGGTGACCCAGGTTGCTGCTGCAGGGACCGAAATGTCACAGACTGTAGCGGATGTTGCTCAGCACACCGCAAGGATCGCCGAATCTGCCGGAGAAGCGGGAAAAACCGCCAGGGCAGGAGCGGAGATTGTCAACCGGACCGTAACGGAGGTGCAGGAGATTGCCCGCGCCGTTGAGGAGTCGCGGGACACCATAGCAAGGCTGAACGAGCGTTCCCAGCAGATAGGGGATATTGTTGTGACCATCAGGGAGATTACCGACCAGACCAGTCTTCTGGCCCTCAACGCGGCAATAGAGGCAGCCAGAGCCGGTGAGCAGGGGATGGGATTCTCTGTTGTGGCAAACGAGGTGCGCAACCTCTCGCGCAGGGCAGAGGCAGCCACCGTGGAGATATCCCAGAAACTTTCCGGCATCTCCGGTGATACGGAAAAGGCTGTCAAGGCGATGCAGCAGAGCCTGACAAGGGTCGGACAGGGGGTGAAATATTCGGAAGAGGCCGGGGAGGCGCTTCAGAGCATTGTGAGGAGCGTTGACGGACTGCAGGAGATGACGACCCAGATAGCCACAGCCACGGAAGAGCTGTCAGCCACTTCCGACCAGATAAGCGAGGATATTCAAGCCATTGATGATGTCTTAAGGCAGACAAAGGATGCCACCGATTCCATTGCAGGAAGTGCGGAGAGGCTTTCAGGTATATCACAGGAGCTTAAGGAGGAGATTGACCAGTTCCGATACGATGAACCGCAAAGGGATTCCAGGGAGAGCGCCGGGATAATCTCTTCATGGGAGAGCAGGACTTTCCATGGCCTTGGAAGCCTGCCGGCACCGGCATGATTTATTCCGGGGTGATTCAGAAAATTATCTTCACCGTAACAATTCTGTAACCTGAATAGAATATGATAGACAAAACTGCAAAAAAAGGAGAACCACCATGACAAATACACCGATAGCAGGTAATTACAGAAATATTGTATCGGCCTACACAGCCAATGAGCCTCGCTTTATAAAACATGAAAGGGTTGAGTTCCTTGAGAGGCTGACAACCCTTGACGACCCAATCCTGAGGGAGATGGGGCTGCGCGGAATCGCAGAGATCAAGGCGGGTGACAGACTGTTTACCCAGCACTGAAAGCAAACAACCGGGAGGCGATTAAACCCCTTATATCAGCTGTATCAGCTCTATTATTGCTATCTCTCATCAACCACAACAAAAGCCGTGACCTGGAAACATCACCAGGTCACGGCTTTCGCATTCCGGCTCAGTGAGACCCCGCCGTTATTTCAGGAAGCGATGAAACCGGCTACAGCATCACGAATTTCATCCCTTATAACTCTTGTGGCAGCAAGTTTCTCTTCTTCAGAACCGGAAAGTGAGGATGGATCATTAAAGCTCCAGTGGATTCGCCTGGTAATGCCTGGGAATATTGGGCACCTCTCGGAACTGGCCCCGTCGCATACCGTAACCACATAGCTGAATATCTCGCCGTTGCGAAACATCTCAAACACATCCTTTGTCCTGTTTGAAGATATGTCATAGCCGATTTCGGCCATTACCTTTACCACAAGCCGGTTAAGCTCTCCCGCCTCAAGCCCCGCGCTTCTTGCCTCAAATCGGTCGCCTGCCATGCTGTTAAGAAACGCCTCGGCCATCTGGCTTCTGGCGCTGTTGTGCACACATACGAAAAGAACCTTCTCCCTGTTTGTGTTCATACTCTCCTCCATCCATATTATCCATAAGCAAGCTTCTGACAGCTCCTCTCAGGGGCAGAAAGAATACATCTCCAGAGTTACAGCGGGGTTACAGCGCTGCAATATATTCGTTACAAGGCAGATTCCGGTGGTTGAGGCCATTGATCCGAGAAGGGATGGCAAGAACAAGTAGTTGATAAACACCTTAATCAATCTAAATATATTCAGAGTTGATCATATCCAGCGCCTCCTGTGACGGGCGCAGTACTTCATCCGGCAGATGTACCAGTGGAATATCAACAAGCCTCTCAT
>DYNG01000231.1 GCA_020721165.1 Desulfocapsa sulfexigens | reverse complement strand
TATTGCCGTCAGTTTTCATGTCTGCCAAGGATAGTAAGAGCTGATCTGTAACTTTTAATCCTGATGGTTCTCCATTATCCTTTGCCCCAATAAATAAAACACCGGCGTCGTTGTAATTTGGCAAGTCATTGGAAAAAGCACAGATAGCCTGTCTGGCTTTTTTAGGAACATCGCCTTTAAAAGTTTCTTTGCGTTCCGCTCGATCAGATTCAGTATCATTTAGCAATGCTTCAAGTTCTTGGTCAGTGAATCTTTTCATCACAATCTCCTTATCCCTTGACGATCCGCACATTGGCTGGGTTCTTGCCTTTGGTGAGCTGATCGATGTATCCTTCAAAAAGTTTCTTCATCTCCTCCGGGGTTAATGGAGTAGAGGGCTTCTGCGGCTCTTCAGCCAGTATGTCGAACACTTTTTGTTGTCTCATACTGTTTTCGCACCAGAAATTCCATGTCCTGCTTCGTAAGTCGATATTTTTGTGTCGGTCTCTTGGGGGAATTCGGTTGAGTCATTTCAACAATCCGCCTGAAAGAGCGGGTTCGAGATAGCGTTCCCTGAAATTCGCCTGCCCTTTGAGATCGACCAAATCCTGAACATCTTTTCGTCCCATCGGGGCTGTTTTCAGCATATTGAGGAGTGCAAGCACCTCAACCGTTACTTCACCTGCTACTTCATCTGTTGCTTCACCCGTTACTTGTACGGTGACCGGAACAACTTGCGGAATTTCCGCAGGGTTGGCATCAAACTCCGGCACGCGGATCACCATGCGAGGTCAGCTTCTGCGGATTGGTAATCGCGGTGACAAAATCCCTGCGTACCTGTTGCACCGCGTCTGCGTCAATCCCCTGAACTGTTCCATCATCCTGAACACCGAGGAGCATCGTTCCACCGTGGCGGTTCAAAAACGCGCAAACAGTCTCGTAAACATCACGGTTGAGCTGATTCCAGCAGGTCTTGAACTCAAGATCAAGCCCCTCGCCCCGGCGGGTCATCTCCAGCACTTTGCGCTCATCGGCAGTCATTCGCGGTTCCTACTCCAAGACAATCCGGACTTTGGCGGGGTCTTTGCCTTTGGTCAGGCTGTCCACATAATCACTGATAGCTCGCTTGAATTCATCCGGCGTCGAGGGTCCCACGCTCGAAACGAGCTCTAATAAATCCGCTTTTTTGACAAGCACTTTCTGAAGACCGGCGAGAACCGTCTTCAAGGTCTGGACAAAATTACTATCCACCGGCTCAGGCAGTTTTTTGGAATCTATAAATACCTGAATGATTTTTTTGTCATCATCATGCAAGAGTTCATTCACATTTGTCTGAGTCATCGGGTCGGCCAGGTTGTTCAACAGGGTCTTGGTCCATTGTTCGATGATCTGATCCAACTGCTCATCCATTTGATCAAGCCCTAACGAGCCAGAAACCTTCATCTCCGTAGAAGGCCGAAACCCACAGTGTGGGCAGATTGGTGTGATGTCCAGGTTCTGTTCGGTCAGGGAAAAACAGCTTTTCAGGCCTGCCAGCCGGTTCTGATAATCCGTGAGCTGCTGCCGAGGCATCAGATCAATACCTGCTAGTTTTTGCAGGGTTTGCAGGCGGATATCGCTCAGCAGTTTCGCTTTGCGTTTGTCATCATTTACGCCCAATCGGGCCTTGGTGTGCAGACCGATGTAGGCAATGGTATAATCCTTCTTAAGCTTCTGGAGTTTGGTCCCGATGCCTTGGGACTTCGTGGCCAGCTCAGTAAATTTCGTTTGTTTGAGATTGTCCAGAATGTCCTGCCGGGTCGCCTTCATGCGATCCACCCACTCATGCTCAGTTGGCAGCCCATTTTCAGCATTGGATAACCAGGAAGCCGTTTGGACATGATCGTTGCGAAACTCACGCAGAGCATCCAGCTCATCCAGGGCCTTCACAACTTTTTCATGGGCCATGACCTCGGAGGCACTGTATCGGAAGTTCTTAAGCTTGCCCGGAGACGAGTACGCCTGGAGTGATTCAAAGAAGATCTTGGCTTCTTCCAGTCCGCTGGCCGAGTTGGCGAGGTCGGTGCCAGCCAGCAGGTCCATTCCCCAAAAGGAAATTCCTTCTCGCAAAGTCTGCTGGGTCATGACGATGCGCTTGACCATCTTGGCTACGGCCTGCTGAAGGTCTTGAACCGGATCGTCTTTTCCTTGAGTAATCAGCTGGACTTTCCCCGGAACAAGGCCGAGCAGTTCGAACAGTGCCTTAAGAGCAGGCAAGTTCCATTCCTTGGGCTGCTCCAAGTGCTTGAATCGGGTGAGTTCATCCATACCCGTTGCGGCAAGCTGTTGCAGCCCGGTAGCGTCGAACTTTTTACCCGGAATGGCAAGCACAATGTCTCCGGAGTAGACCAGAGCGGCCAGGATGACCACCACCCATTCAGGCTCCAGCCTTGAACCACCCGGGTCTAAATACTCAAGACCGTGGTCATCCTGAATTATCTCGCCTCGATTGACCACTTGCCCATGTCCTTTTGCCTTCACTGCATCAAGGATGATCCTGGTGTATTTAGATTTGTAGGGTTCAATCTTCTCGCCATCGAGCAAACCCAGGGCATCCAGCACGGCCGTGGCCTGCTTGGTACGATTCTGCCCGGCAATGGCCCGCAGGGCGTCTTGTACGGCCTGGACACGGTTATTGCCGGTAATCAGCACGGAGAAGAAAGGATAGTCAGGAGCCTGGTTCTCGAAGTTTGGAGCCAGACAGATGCCAGCGATGGTATTGACCAGATCACGGAAGTTGATGGTTTCATGGGGTGACAGGCCAGACAGGTCGCGGATGGACTTGCCTTTCGCCCACTCGGTCAAAGACTTGGCACGCCCCTGGTAAGTAACCTCGAAGGCATCACTCATGTGCTTCTGCAGCCACTGCACCAGAGTCTTGAGGAAACCGTTGGCCTTTGATTCATAGGTGGCCTTGGCATGTCCCGATGAAGTAGCAGCAAGGTCCAGAGCAGCCGCATAGCTTTTCAGCGAGCCCTGGAATTCCTCATCGTTGCCTTTCAGGCGAAAGAAGATCTCGTCGCTAATTTTATCATCCTTGAAACGAGGAGGATCATTGGGCTGGATGAAATAGAGGTAGAAGTCCCGC
>DYNG01000230.1 GCA_020721165.1 Desulfocapsa sulfexigens | reverse complement strand
GTTACGGTTTAGCCTGTTGGTTGCCGATATTGCGGCCTACAAGGTTATGGGCGGAGGCTGGATAGTTGAGGCGGATTCCTTGGGGGCTGTAAAAAAATAAAATTCTGTGTAACGAGTTTGTTTTGAACCACTGGTGAATACAGGTGAACACAGCTTTTTTTGATGTGTGTTTTGCCTTGTTTGTCAGTGGTTTTTTTTATGTCGAGATCGCTTCGTTCTTTCTGATAATTGTGATATTCTTTGGGAGCAAGGGAAAGAGCAAAATTCAGGTACGGGTACTCTCCCTGAGTCTCTCCCGAATATTAGAGTATCCGCTGGATTTGTGGGAGTTCATGGATGCCGGTGGTACAGATATTCAAATCTTTGAGAATCCCGTCATCAACACGATAAATCCAGCCATGAACGGCCAACTCCTGCCCTGAAGCCCAGGCATTCTGGACAATGGTGGTGTGGCAGACATTGGCCACCTGTTCAATGACATTGAGTTCACAGAGCAGATCCAGCTTGCTCTTCTCATCTCCCATCCCATCAATCTGTTTTTTGTGAAAACGATACACATCCTTGATGTGTCGTAACCAATTGTCAATAAGGCCGTGTTCGCCATTTTCCATGGCCGCGTTAATGCCACCGCAATCATAGTGGCCGCAGACAATGATGTGTTTGACCTTGAGCACATCCACCGCATATTGAATGACCGACAGGCAGTTGAGGTCGGTATGCACCACCATATTGGCAATATTGCGATGAACAAAGATCTGACCGGGGAGCATATTGACAATCTCATTGGCTGGCACTCGACTGTCCGCGCACCCAATCCATAGATATTCTGGTTTCTGTTGATTGGCCAGCTTATTGAAAAACTCAGGGTCTTGCGCCTTGATGGTCGCAGCCCATAATTTATTACTGTCAAACAGGTTTTTGAGAACTTTCATAGCGTCTGTGCTTGTTCTGATGTCGTCTTATACCAGTGTTGATTGCGCGATTGTTCATTGTTGATGCCGATGTTTAAAATAGCATTTTTTTGTTGTAACGACACCCTCTTCTTTCGCACCAGAGATTTCTTGCGACGGAACTGGCGACGAGTGAGAAACGACCTTGTCTTTTCTCGCTTTTTTGTGCTAATCTGAAACAGGCAATAAAATGAGTGTCATACAGGGATATGAAAATTGTTGGGTTCGTTTATTAATGAAAAAAGGGGGTAGTATGAGTGAGAAGAAAACGACCACAGACACAATTGAAGACGCAATGGCCTGCGCGGCTTTTGCTGAAGAAGGTGAATCGTGTGTAAACGATGCCAGCAACAAAGATGGGAGCGCTGCGGCATCGGTGCAAGAGAAAGGTTCGACACACACAAAAATCGAAGACACTCTTGCCTGCGCAGCCTTTGCGGAGGCGGGTGAACCATGCCCCATCGGCGTGAAAACCGAGAGGGGTTCTGCCAGCGCTGACAAAGCCAACAAGTTATCGTTGGAAGAAACTGTTGAAAATACTCTTGCCTGCGCGGCCTTTGCAGAAGAAGGGGAGCCATGTCCCATTGACCAGAAAAAGAAGCCGTAACCGGTCTCTTCCACACACAAAAAATATCTGTTCGCTTTCTGTGCAGATTTTCGTTGAGCAAGCGCCGTTCACACCCGGCTTTTTGCTGATCCGGCCTAAAAAAATAACCGCAAGCCCTATTTATCGGCAAGGGCTTGCGGTCAGATCATAAGAGTAACAAGGATATCCATTTATCCACACGACCAACAGCGACCAGCCTTTTTGGGGGGATAAGTTTTAGCCCCCAGTCTTTGCTCACCGGCGGGAGGATTTATCTGCTGATCGTTTGCGACTGCATCTTCCATTTCATCCTGGTCAATTCCGTCTGGGCCAGACGGGTTGTCGTGCCGCGCAGCAGGAAGGTTCGCTCCTTTGCCTGCAACTCTGGGCGATTGGCGAATTTTTGTAACTGTTTCGTCCAGGCCAGATAATCAACGGGAGCAGCCACCACCAGCCCTCCATCCTTGGTGCGGGCCGCAAAAGGGATCTTTTGTTCAAGCGCCAGCAACGGGCTCACTGTTTCATGATGGTGAGCCAGCATTTCCATACTATCCACCACGAAACGGGCCTGATCAAAAGAGATCACCGTCACTGCCAGGGGCAAAAGCGCCGGACGGTTTTCCGTCTGCGGCATTCGTTGCAATGCCCTGACCAACTGGGTCTGCAAGGTCAGGGTAAAATAAGGCTGCCGCAGAAAAAGATCCACCATCTCCTGAGAGACCCCCATGGATTTCAGGGCGGTTTCATTCTGGACCTTTAAGGTGCCGGGAGGGGTATCCCATACCCAGTCAGACAGGATGGTGGTGGCCGAGAGAACCAGGGAGGCGGGAACAACAGCCTTCAGGGCCGTAACCCCTAATCCTCCGGCAAAAGCGGCCTGGGCCAGCTCGTCCAGTTTTTGGGTGAGCACCGGGTTGGTGCTGTATGGATCAACCTTGACCTCCCGGGCAATACGGCGGCGTTGATCATCATAGCCCAGGGCATTGGCCGTCACTTGGCCGGTCATGCGCATGGAGGCCTCAGCCACTGTTGTTGTTGACCCCTTTTGATTGACGGTTTCCGGTCTGCCCGGCAGGGCTGCCCCCATACCTTCGGGGGGAGGGCCACTATGCTTTTCCTGCTCCTGAATATCGCCTAATTGCTGGTATCCTGTTTTCGCTCCCCGGGAGACACGATCAAAAAAGCTGCCAATCCCTTCAGGCACACCTTTGACGGTGGCCACTGGTTCCATGACCAGATCCGTCAACTGTTTGCCCATATCCTTAGCCGAAGCCTGCAACCCCGCGACAAAGGCATCACTGCTGGAAACCTTTTCCAACTGTCCCAGCGCCCCGATTTCCACCAGTCGTTGATTGAGCATCTGCGGACTTTTGGCCACAAAGGTGCCAAAATCAGAACGGATGGTAAACGACATCAGAAAACCATCGGTTGGCACATTCTCCTCAATGGTATAACGAGCCCCTTTCAGTGGTGTTTGGGCTGACAAAAGCTGGCTGGCCTTCAGTACAGGTGGTTTCTCAAAGGTAGCGCCGCCAGCGCCCCAGGCTGTGCTGCCGCCTGTAATCACACTG
>DYNG01000229.1 GCA_020721165.1 Desulfocapsa sulfexigens | reverse complement strand
ATCAAATCCCACAGATTCTAAATCTTTCAGATCCAGAAGGATGCAGCTGATACGGGCATCTGTTGCCGCATGGTGAATGGCATCAAGAATATCCTGAAACAAGGTCTCGGCAGGCGCCTGCGGGGTGGGCGCCAGCTCGGTCATGATTTCACTCAATGGGTCAACCGGCTGTTTTTCCTCTACAATGTTTCCAGCCAAAGAAAGGATCAGGGCCGCATTCTTGACAACGGCCGGTTTCTTTTCGGAAAAAAAGGTAGTGAAAATAAACACCATCAGGAGAAGAAAAACCAGATTCCCGATCACCGTGCGGGTCGTGGTCAGAAATTTTCCCAGCCAGCGGAAAACAGCAGACAGGGTGGCAAAAATTTTTTTCATGAGTATATCCACTGAAAGAAGAATAGAATGCTGAAAAGGAGAAGACAACCATAACCATCTCCAGGCAGGAAGTAAACATTCTTCCCCGGCAGGGGATTTTTATCGAGAGAATAAAAAGGCGCTGAACAATATTCCACGAAAAAGAGGGGGCCATGTCGTTACAACACCAAAAGCATATTATGGTCAAAGGCATGCACTGCGCTGCCTGTTCGACCCGCATTGAACGGGTGGCGCTGGAGATGGCCGGAGTCAGTCGGGCCACGGTTAATCTAGCGGCGGAGAGCATGGAGCTGATCTGGGATGAGGAGCTGACCCCCTTTTCTGTTATTGCAAGTCGGGTCAAGGAGATGGGATTTACCCTGGAAAGAGAAGAGGAAAAAGAGGAGCTGGTATTAGAGCTGGCCATCAGCGGCATGCATTGCGCCGCCTGCTCAACCCGCATTGAAAGGGTGGTGGCGGCCCTGCCGGGGGTGGCGTCTGCCCGGGTCAATCTGGTGACTGAGACCGGCGTGGTGATCTATCACCAGGGCCAGACCAGTCAGCGCCAGATTCGGGAGGCCATTGCCGCCCTCGGTTTTTCGTCCCGGCCCGCCATCAACAGACCGGATCAATTTGCCAGAAATCGTCAGGAGACCCTGGATCGGCTTGCCTTCATGAAAAAACGACTGATCTGGTCGCTGGGTCTGGCCTTGCTCCTGCTGTTGGTCTCCATGGGCGAAATGCTGGGTCTGCCCCTGCCGGAGGGTATCAATCCGCATCATTCTCCCTGGCGATTTGCCCTGATCCAGTTTGCCCTGGTCCTTCCCATCATCTGGCTGGGAAGGAATTTTTATGTTATCGGTATTCCCGCCCTGCTGCGCCGAGTCCCCAATATGGATTCCCTCATCGCCGTGGGCACCGGCGCCGCGTTCATCTATTCCACCTGGAATCTGGTGGAGATCATCATGACGAAGGATACTCATCGCCAGGCCTTGCTGGCCATGGATCTCTATTTTGAGTCCGCAGGAGTCCTGATCGCCCTGGTCTCCCTCGGGAAATATCTGGAAACCCGTTCCAAATCCCACACCTCCGATGCCATCGCCAAATTGATCCAACTCACACCCGACACGGCTATTCTCCTGCAAGGAGAAAATCAAAGCGAAATTCCCGTGGCAGAAATTGAGGTTGAAGACCTGCTTCTGGTGCGGCCCGGCGAGCGGATTCCGGTGGATGGGGTGATTGCTCAGGGGCGAACGGTCGTGGATGAGTCCATGCTCACCGGCGAGAGTCTGCCGGTGACAAAAGAGACCGGAGACCGCGTGACCTGCGGGACGCTCAATAAAAACGGGACGGTGCGGGTACGAACCGAGCAGGTGGGCCAGGATACCATGCTGGCCCGCATCGTCCGCACCGTGCAGGAGGCTCAGGGTTCCAAGGCCCCCATTGCCAACCTGGCCGATCGCATCAGCCTTTACTTTGTTCCGGTGGTCATGGGGCTGGCCCTCGTGACGGGCCTGTCCTGGTATTTTCTGGGCGGGATTGATTTCAGCAGTTCGCTGCGATTTTTTATTGCCGTATTGGTCATTGCCTGTCCCTGCGCCATGGGTCTGGCCACCCCGACCTCAATTATGGTGGGAACCGGACGCGGTGCCCAGCTCGGCGTGCTCATCAAAAGCGGTGAGGCCTTAGAGAAAGCCGAAAAGATTCAGGCGCTGGTGTTTGACAAGACCGGCACCCTGTCGTACGGCCAGCCCGAAATGACTGACTTGATTCCGGTAACAGGCATGCAGAGTGAAGCGCAACTGCTGACTCTGGCCGCCTCCATCGAGCAGTCTTCTGAACACCCTCTGGCTGAAGCCCTGGTTGCAGCGGCCAAAATGAAAGGATTTTCTTTGCAGCAACCGGAAAATTTTATGGCCCTGGCCGGTCAAGGCGTTTCCGGACGGGTGGGAGACCATGAAATCCTGCTGGGCAACCAACAGCTACTTCACGAGAAAAAGATTGATATTCAGAGGACAGAGGAGGAGCTGAGTCGTCTGTCCGGTCAGGGAAAAACCGTCGTCTTTCTGGCGGTTGATGGCCGCTGCGCCGCCCTGATCGCCATTGCCGATCGGCTGAAACCCGAGGTTCCGGCGACGGTGGCAGCCCTGAAAAAAATGGGCCTGCGACTGATCATGCTCACTGGCGACAACAGTATCACTGCCCAGGCCATCGCCGATCAAGCCGGCATTGAGGAGGTGATGGCCCAGGTGATGCCGGATAAAAAGGCTGATAAAATCAGATCATTGCAGCAGCAGGGACTGGTTACCGCCATGGTTGGCGATGGCATTAACGACGCGCCCGCCCTGGCTGTGGCCGATGTGGGGATGGCCATGGGAACCGGCGCCGATATTGCCATAGAATCAGGAGATATTGTGCTGATGCAGGGAAACCTGCACGGCGTGCTTACCGCCCTCCATCTTTCCCGGGCAGTTATGCGCAATATTCGGCAGAATCTTTTTTGGGCCTTTGCCTATAATGTGATCGGGATTCCGGTGGCCGCCGGAGCGCTGGCGCTCATGGGCGGCCCCAGCCTGAATCCCATGATGGCGGGAGCGGCCATGGCCTTAAGCTCAGTCTCGGTGGTCACGAATGCCTTGCGACTGCGTCGTTTCACGGGGAAATAGAGGGCATTGGAAGCGGACTTGCCGTCTCTCTATTTTTCCGTTTTTTCTCCTTGACTTTTCCGGCAACCGTTTTATATATAGGACTGTTTTTGAGATGA
>DYNG01000228.1 GCA_020721165.1 Desulfocapsa sulfexigens | reverse complement strand
TCCACCTATGGTCTGGTAGCTGCCCATTGTCCGGCGTAGGTCATGCAGACGGACACCTTCAAGGCCTGCCCGCTTCGTCACTCTTTGCCATCCCTTCGCAGGTTCAATCAAATGCCCTGTTACCCCATGCCCAGGGAAAACAAACACACTACGGGCCAATTCTCGCCGCTTTTCGAGTATCTCCAGAGCATCGCCCACCAGAGGAACGAGCATGACGCTTTTGTTCTTCGATTCTTCGCCGCTGATCCGCCATTGATTACGGGTAAGGTCAATGTCTTTCCACTGCATGGCCAACACATTTGCGCGTCTTGCTCCCGTGAAGATGCTCAACAGAAGATAGTCGGCAATATCGGGATTGCCTTCTGTTCGCTCCTGTTCTATGGCCTGGAAGAATCTTTCAAGCTCTTCCGGTTGTAAAAATCTATCGCGCGAATACTCCTTGAACGCCTTGACTTTGCGGCATGGGTTAGGCAGGTCAGGGAGCATGACATTGTAAATAGACCGCAACAGGGCAAGGTATCGGTTCGCGGACGCTGATGTCATGGTCTTGGTCAGGGTGTTATGCCAGGAACGGACGGCCTCGGTTGTCAACTCATCAACACGACGGCCACCAAAGGCAGGAGCTAATTGAAGACGAATCTTGTTCTCGTCATCCTTGGCGGTTCGTTTATGCGGGAAAGCATGTTCAATCAGGTACAGAGCGAAGATTTGCGCCAGGGTCATTGTTTCCCTCTTCTCTCGCTTTTCTAATTGCGGGTCATTCCCATTGAAAACACCCTGCCGCAAATCCGCCGCCTTCAGCCGCGCCGCATTCAATGATATATCAGGCCACTTGCCAATAGTGACGATAACGGGCCGTTGCTTCTCGGAACTCCACCGCTGAAACTGAAATGACTTGTTTCCCGTACTGGACACTGACAGCCGCAACCCCTTTTCGCCGGTGTCATTGTAATACTCTCGCTTGCCTGCATCTGGCAGAACGATGGTTCTCAATCGTTCCTCTGTGAAGTTGAAACTGTTCCCTTTCTCCATTTTTCACCCCTCCAGTTATATTTTGAACGGTTTCTGAAAACCCAAACGCAAGCTATCCGTGGGCTTCCCGTTATAGGCCCGTTATATTTTGAACGGCAAAACAGGGCTTATTTGATACCAAATGGTACTACAAGAGGGGGGAGGGTGTCAAGCGAAATACTTGAAAAAGCGAGAGAATATTTTTTGGTACAAAGAGAGAAAAGGCGGAAACACGGACTCTTAATCAGCAGGTTCCCGGTTCGAGTCCGGGACGGCCCACCAGTAAAATCAAGGGTTTCAGGGCGGTTCCTGAAACCCTTTTTTGTTGCAAAAGGCCTACACAAGGTCTACGCTTTTTTCCTTTACTCCACGCCGGCTGCATAAGACGCGCTAATCTTGGCATAAATCAACATCGCGCCGCCGCCAATTGAGGCCCCGTAAAAAAATCCGTCCCCATTTTTTCGTGGACGACAAGATCTTTTGCAAGGGGATCTCCCGTTAAAGAATATAGTCCGTGGAAAGAAAGTTTGATTTCCGCTGACGCAGGATGGCCGTGATGATCTCCTTGTTGGTCGCATCGTTTTTCGCGGCCACTAAGGCTCGAATGGAAAAGGCCCGCAGGGCATCGGACACCGAGAGAGTTCCTTCCGCTGAATCCTTGCGTCCAGTAAAGGGGAATGTATCAGGTCCGCGCTGGCACTGGCTGTTCAGGGTTACCCGCGAGACCTGATTCACCAGCGGATCAATCAGGCTGGCAATAACATCCGGGTTTTGCCCGAAGATGCTGACCTGCTGTCCAAAATTGGACTCCTCAATATACGAAACAGGCAGATCAATGGAGTCGAACGGCACGATCGGAACCACCGGACCGAACTGTTCCTCATGGTAAAGGCGCATGGTGCTGGTAACCGGATAGATAACGGCCGGATAAAAGAAGGTGCCAAAAAACTCGCCACCCCCCTCGTTGATCACCTTGGCGCCGTGGGTCTGGGCATCCTGCACGAACTCCTGCATGGACTGCGACTTGTCAATTTCAGGTAGCGGGGTGATCCGAACCCCTTTATCCCAGGGCACCCCACAGCGCAATCCGCTGACCGCCTTGCAGAATAGTTCGTTAAAGCGCTCGGCTATGGAACTATGCACAAAGATAATCTTCAGAGCTGTACACCGTTGCCCGTTGAAAGACAGGGAGCCAAGCACGATCTCCGATACGGCATTATCCAGATCGGCATCCTCCAGGACAATCGCCGGATTTTTGGCGTTCAGACCCAGGACGGTGCGAAGACGATTGGGCCGGGGATGCCCCTTGATCATAGCATTGGCTACACCGTAGGAACCGATGAAGGCAAAAACATCCACCTTACCGGCAGCCATCAGGGAACCGGCAATTTCTCTTCCCTTGCCATACAGCACATTAACCACGCCGGGCGGAAAGGCGTCGCGGAAGGCCGCAAGCAGAGGGTGCAGGAGCAGTACCCCATGCTTGGCGGGCTTGAGAACCACAGTGTTCCCCATGATTATGGCGGGAATGAGGGTGGTGAAGGTCTCGTTAAGGGGATAATTGAAGGGGCCCATACACAGCACCACCCCAAAGGGGGAGCGGCGAATCTGGCCGAGGATGCCTTCCTCAATGACCAGGCGGGAACTGACGCGGTCGAGATCTTTCAAAGCCTCGATGGTATCTTCAATATACTGTATGGTCCGATCAAATTCCTTTTCCGAATCAGTCAGACTCTTGCCAATTTCCCACATGAGGGATTTGACTACCTGATCGCGCACCATTTTCATCTTCCTGACGAAATCGGCCACACAGGCAATCCGTTTTTCAACGCTTGCGGTCGGCCATTCTCCTCTCCCTCGATCATATGCCGTGGTTGCGGCATCCAGCAACAAGAGGGCCTCCTCTTTGCTCAGCAAGGGAAAGCTGCCGATGGAGATTCGTTCTGGTTTTCCGTTCACCATTCTGCAGACCGGGGACAGCACCTCCTGGCTTGGGCCAGCCCACTGCCGGATCTCCCCGTTGCAGAGAAACTCTTTTAGGTGCAGCGGGTTTAAGGCGTGCTGCTCTGCAACTGCATCTCCGCCTCGTGCAATCTGTTCAAGCAGTTTGATATGTTT
>DYNG01000227.1 GCA_020721165.1 Desulfocapsa sulfexigens | reverse complement strand
TGTAGTGGGGCAGGCCCAGACCGGCACCGGCAAGACCGCCGCCTTTGCCTTGCCGCTCTTGACCCGGCTTGATATGAAAATGCACAAGCCCCAGGTGCTGGTGCTTACTCCCACCCGGGAGCTGGCAATCCAGGTGGCTGAGGCCTTTCATGCCTATGCCGCGTATCTGCCGGGATTTCAGGTGCTGCCCATTTATGGCGGTCAAGACTATAAAATTCAGTTGCGGCAGTTGGAACGGGGCGTGCATGTGGTGGTGGGAACACCGGGGCGGGTCATGGATCATATCCGGCGCGAAACCCTGAAACTCAATGAGATTCGCTGTCTGGTGCTGGATGAGGCCGATGAGATGCTGCGCATGGGATTTATTGACGATGTGGAGTGGATTCTGGAGCAGATTCCCGAACAGCGGCAGACGGCCCTGTTTTCGGCCACCATGCCCATCACTATTCGCCGCATCGCCCAGAAATATCTCAATAACCCCCAGGAAGTGACGATCAAGGGCAAGACCAGCACGGCTCAGAATATTCGTCAACGCTTCATCGTCACCAGCGGTTTTCACAAGCTCGACTCCCTGACCCGCGTTCTGGAAGCTGAATCCTTTGAAGGGATGCTGATTTTTGTCCGTACCAAAAATCAGACGGTGGAACTGGCCGAGAAACTGGCGGCCCGTGGCTATGCGGTGGCTCCTCTCAATGGGGATATCCAGCAGAATCAACGACAGCGAACCGTGGAGCAACTGAAAAGTGGCAAACTCGATATTTTAGTGGCCACCGATGTGGCGGCCCGTGGCCTGGATGTGGAACGGGTCAGCCATGTCCTGAATTACGACATTCCTTATGACACCGAGTCCTATATCCACCGTATTGGCCGCACTGGTCGGGCAGGTCGAAGCGGCGAGGCGATTCTTTTTGTCACCACCCGTGAGAGGCAGATGGTGGGCACCATTGAGCGGGCCACCCGCCAGAAGATTGAAATGATGAAGTTGCCCTCCACCGAGGCCATCAATGACAAACGAATCATGGAGTTTAAGCAGAAAATCACCGACACCTTAGCGGCCGATAATCTTGATTTTTATCGTCGTCTGGTTGAGGAGTATCTGGGTGAGCATGATGTGGCCTCGGACCTGGTGGCCGCCGCCCTGGCCTGTCTGGTTCAGGGTGATAAACCCTTGCTGCTCAAGGATATTCCTCTTCCCAGCCCTGTCCCTTTTGATCGGGCTGCTCGAAATGGACACCCCTTTGTTCGTTCTGACCGGGGATTTTCCCGGACCAGGAAGGAAGAACCACGAGAATTCAGGGAGGCCAGAGAGTTTAAGGAGTACCGTGAACCGCACCAGCATCGTACTATCAGCGAATCCCGGGATTCACGGGAGATGCGGGGGCCAAAGTATTCTACTGGGCCAGATGAAGGCATGGAGCGCTTCCGTATTGAGGTCGGGCATAATCAAGGCATAAAACCGGGCAATATTGTCGGGGCCATTGCCAATGAGGCAGATCTGAGCAGCAAGCATATTGGCCGCATTTCGATTTTTGAGGATCACAGCACGGTTGATCTTCCCGCCGGTATTTCAGCCGAGAAGTTGTCGGTACTGAAAAAGGTCAAGGTTGGAGACCGCCCCCTGAGAATCAGCCGTCTGAACGAGACCAGTCTGCAATCCCCGCATCAGCCTCCTGCCCCTGTGCCTTGGCCAGAATCCGGCCATCTGTCCAACCAAACCTATATGGCCCCCCCGACCGTGGTCAGAAAGACGGAAGAAAAGACCCAGAGGCGGGAAGTGGCCATTGGCCGAGCCCGTCGCCGTGGCCAGTTGAGTCCGACCTCAGTGGCGGCAAGAAAAAAAAGAGCTAAAGCAAAAGAATGATTCCAGTACCAAAACCTGTCGTGAGCGAGAAAAAATACCTAATTATCAAGACTGGCATCTAACACAAAGGCATAACAATCTCGTATCGTGAGCGACATAAGGGGCCGTTAAGAAATAGATAAAATCGTAATGGATTTCTTCACGGCCCCTCAGTGTGTGGCGTCAGAGGTTAGTTTTTTGTTATTTTTCGGTAGATGAAAAGGAAAATGATTGCCCCGCCGATGGCAACAAAGAAACTGCGCAGGTCAAAGCCGGTGACCGTTCCCAGGCCGATGGCCGAGCCGATGAATCCCCCCACCACTGCGCCGATGATACCGATGAGCGTGGTCATAAAAAACCCGCCCGGGTCTTTTCCTGGCATGATGTACTTTGCCATAACGCCTGCGATCAAACCAAAAATAATCCACGACAAGATTCCCATGATCGTAACCTCCTGTTTTCCGTTCTCTTTCTATGGAATGGTCATCTCTGCATCCAGCCGGCGTTGATGACCGCCTCGGAAATGATAAGAAGGTAGAATTCGTTCACTTCCATCTGACACTCATTCCCCTTCTTTATCACTTTCACCTGCACCGCCTGATCGGGGCTGCTGACCGTGTCGCCCTTGAAGAGCAGGCTGGTGATTTCCTATTTGTGCTGGGTGACATCAAAGCCGGGAAGAGGTGAAGTGCACTGAAGCCTGGCCAGCGACATGGGCCTTGTCCACATGCACCATTTGGCCTGTTGTTGCAAGCGCGTCTTGAATGGGACCTGCGGCATCCCAACCGTACTTGACCTCCTCAATCTGTTTCCTTTCCGGGGCCAGGATGGTGACATTCTTGTACTCTCCCAGGGCCGAACCGGTATCGGCAAAGACAATTACGGGAAGGAGCAGGAAACATGTGTTTTGGCTCAGCGTAAATTGGACTTTTAGTCCGTTTGTGATAAACAACCTGAAGTTTCCCGTTTTTTATCCCGCTGTTATAAGTTCGGCGGTATTTGAATCAGTTAGCCAGAGCCTGACTCCTAAAAAACGCTGCAATATCAGCATGTTAGGCGTTAAAATGTCGTCATGCATCATATTGATATTGCTATATATTTTTTGACAAAATTCTCACGAAAGAACACATTATTGCAAGTAATAACAGCATGTTAACAGTGAAAACGAGGCCCGCTTATGGCATATTGTGATTATCAAAAAACAAACAACCATAGGAGCCTCGCATGCACATATTACACTCATTGCTCAGCAATCTCAAAGAAGAGTTCACCAGTTCCAGAAAAGGGGAGGAACGGGGGGCATGG
>DYNG01000226.1 GCA_020721165.1 Desulfocapsa sulfexigens | reverse complement strand
GGGGGGTGTCAGGCAGCAGGCGGTCAAGCTGAATCTCTTCGCCACCCTTGAAGTAGCCGCCAGGACGCTGGTCATCTGGTGAAAGATTGAAGAGTGAAAAATCAAAATCAGCCGGGAGACCGGGCCAGACAGTGGCAAGCCATTTCTCGTCAAAGGTGCCGCTTTTCTGCATCCGGCCTGGCCAGTCAAGCCCCTGAGGGGCAGGGGAGGCCGGCGGCGGGGTGTCGTTTCTGAAAGTGATCAACCGGTTAGGGTATTCAAGGTTGGGCAGCGGATATCTGTTTCTCCCATCCGGGAGCGTTACAGCGGATATCCCTTTCCCAAAAGGGTTGTTCAGATTGGCGGGACCACCGAAGGCGTTTTCCCACCCCAGGGGCATCCGGGTAAACGGGGCAGGGGCTGTATGCTGGCCGCTCTTTTCATCCAGCCAGTAGCGGTCGCCAAACACGGCAATCTTTTTCTCAATCTGGCCGACACGGAAGCCGGCCTGGGTAGCCTCCACTGGCCTGCCTCCGTCGGCATGACAGAAACCGGCAACCAGAACCTCCCCCTTTGGTTTGGGCATGCCGCTGTCCAGAAGCTGATTCTCTCCAAGGGCTTCAGCTGCGGCGTTCCACAGTTCATCTTCTGTCAGGATATCTCCCTGCTTCTTAAGGCTGAAGCCTAGCATGGCGGTGGCGGAAAGGTACTGTTTCCCAGCATATCCGTAGATCTTTGTGGTAAGAGCCAGATTGTCGTCTTTAGTGATGTTCATGAATTGCGTAATCCTACTTTATCTTCAGCACACTGGCTATGTTGGCCCTGCTCCCCTTGTAGGTCAGCATCTCGTCCTCAACGGTAAGGCCTTTTATCTTCACCGTCTCAGGGGTTGATATCTTTATCCCCTGTTTAGAGATTGTAATCTTGTGCTCATTTCCCACATTTATCTCCACTGTGTCAGCAACCATGCTGATACGGCTCTTGTCGGCAATAGCCAGTGATGCTATCCCGCCGTCAGGAACTGTTGCTCTCAGCCTCCCCGGGGTCATCTGGAGCCTGGTCTGCTCTGTCTGCTGCGTCTGGTTTCCTGTTATTATGGTGGTGTCAGAGGAACAGAACATCTCGATAGTATTATTTCTGATGGCGATGTTTGGAATATCTCTTGGTGTAGCCTCAGGATAGTGGCCTATCCTGAACTCCCCGTTATTATGGGAAGAGAGGCGCAGTCCGGTGTTTACCAGGTCAAGGGCGGCCCTGTACTGCTGGCCGTTGCCAAACTGTGCTGCCAATGTCATGCGCTCGCTGTTTTCGCTGCTTGATTCCAGTATGGAATGGTTGGCATCCAACTCCCCGTACTGGAGTTTCAGTTTTGAAGTGGCGTGCGAATACAGGGTGCCAGAGAGCAGGTTGATATGTTTATCGGCAATCAGGTCTATGCTCCCTGTATCGCTTATCATGGCTATATCCGGTGCAGGGGCGATCGGAGGTGCATGCATGTAGGTGAGGCATCCCCTGTTGTCTGCAAATATACCGTAGCCAAGGCTTTGTTTTTCCAACAGCTTGGCTGCCAGCCGTTTCTGCATGTTTCTCTTTATGTATATGCCGGTTATGGTGTCCACCACACCCACTGCTATCGGTATTGCAGTCTGCATCTTCGGAAACTTGTCACCGAATTCGCTGGAGAGGCTGCTGAGCTTGTTGGCTCCGGTCTGCAGCGCCCCGCAGATTCCAAGAAGGTTTTTCTTGAATCCGACCACCTGTGCGGAGGTGCCGAAGCTGTAGTTGTAGCTGAACAGCATGGAAAGCCCCATGCTGCCGTATTTGGCAAGGTTCCAGTAAAGGTTGCTGTTGGAGCCTATCTCAGAACCCATTGCGTTTCCGGTGACGGTTAGAGAGGCATCGTCACCCTGGCTCATGGTGATGCTTTCCCTGCCAGGCATGTTCTGGGCAATTATCTGTCCGTTTCCCGGTGTCGAAAATCCGGCAAGGGTGGAGTTTTTGTCGTTTATCTGGCTGGGGTTGAGGGGGTTTGGCACTGCAGCTGCTATTATCGGCCTGTCCGGGTCGCCATCTATGAAGGTAAGGAGAATCTCTGTCCCCTTTTTCAGCGGGAAGTGCATGCCGTGATTCTCCCCGGCGTAGGGCTGGGCCATTCTGAGCCAGGCAGAGGCTTTGCCATCCTTTTTGCCTGAGATATCAAAGGGTAGAACAACCTTGTACCGCCCCTGATCATCGAGGTCAGGCAGGAGTCCTGGAGTTGATGAGTCAATCAGGGCATTTATGACCCCGTGGAATTTGGGCTTGGGAGTGGCAAGCGGCGGTCGGTACTGCACATCGGCCGGTATGGCGGTAAAGCTGTTGCGATATGAGGGTTTCCACGGGCTGGCAGTATGCATAGCCTTGTTGTCAAGACCGGAGAGGCGCTGCTGGGGCTGTTCCCCTTCGTGGATTACTGAGGTGACAAGATATGTGCTGTTCATCTCCATCCGAAAATGATCCTTTACCTGGAAAGTAAGGCCAGGTCTCAGGAACGGGGAGTTTGATGTACCCCGGAAAGTTCGTTTGCCGCTGAGCATCTCCTCTGCCCTTACAGTGGCAAGCCTGCGGGATTCTTCAGGTGTCTGCAGGTGGTGACCGTAGATATACACATCGCCGTGGCCATCCTTGTCAACAAGGGCCTTCCCGGTAAGATCAAGGGAGGGGTGGCGGTAGTTGTAGTCCTTGATTACAATGTTTTCAGGTGTCTGTGAACAGCTTGCGCTGAAACTGTGCAGAATCAGGGTTCCATCTTCAGGCTTCAGGCCGGTTGTCGGGTGATAAACCAGTGGCCTGTCAGCGGCGGAAGGCTGATGGGTGTGCATTGTGTCGGTTATGATGAGCTTGTCCAGATAATCGTTGGCCTCGAAGAAGAAGTACATACCTTCCCGCTCAAGCCAGCGACGGAAGAAGTTGAAGTGGCTCTCGTTGTACTGGCAGACATATTCCCATACATGGTCATATCTGCCCATAAGTCGAAACTCGAACTCGTCTGACATGAAGCCGCCGTCCTTGAGTACGGCATCAAGTATCTGGGTGGTAGTCATGTTCAGAAATACCTGATTGTGGCTCGTGCGCTCAAGAAGCCACAGCTTTGGCACCAGCTGGAACCGGTAGTGGAAGTTTTCGCCCGCCTC
>DYNG01000010.1:6891-12302 GCA_020721165.1 Desulfocapsa sulfexigens | reverse complement strand
TGATGACCGCCACAATCCGCTCAATGGCCACGGTGTTGCCAAAACCGATATTTAAGAGTTTCATGTTTTTCTCCCTTGTCCTGAAAAATCATGCTGGTTTTCTTGTTCCCATGCGCCGTACCCCAAGGGCACTTCCTGCGGGGCGCACGGGAACGAGAAAACGAAATAGAAACCATTTAACTGATTGACATTGTGCAGCTATTCAATATTCTGAATTTGTTCCCGCATTTTTTCCAGTTCACTCTTCAATTCAACCGTCAACGAGGCAATGGCGGCATCATTGATTTTTGAGGCGATGGTATTGACTTCCCGAAGAAATTCCTGAAAAAGAAAGTCCAGTTTTCGGCCCACGGCCTCTCTCTCGGTCAGAAACAGTCGGAATTGGGCCATGTGGCTGTGCAATCGCACAATCTCTTCGGTCACATCGGTTTTATCGGCCAAGATCGCCAACTCCTGACAGAGTCTTTGCTCGTCAAGCTGGACATTTCCCAGCAGCTTCTGGACCCGCTCAGCCAGAAGCTGTTCCCGCTGCTTGAGCAGTTCAGGGATGGCAAGGGAAATCTGGGCCAGGATCCGGGCAAATCCTGCCATTCTTTCCTGAAGATCAGCCAGAAGAGAGGCCCCCTCCTGACACCGCATGGTCTCACAATCAACCAGGGCCTGGACCAGGGCCTGTTCGATCAGGGGCCACACCGCTTCAGCAGACTCGCCCTGCTGTTCCTGCACCAAGACATCGGGCCTGGAAGCAATAAAGGCCGGATCAAAAACCGGCTGAACCCCAAGCTCAGAAGCAATCTGCGTTAAGGCCGCCTTATAGGCCTGCACCACACCCAGATTCACATCTATTTTTACCGTTGCCGGACCCGTTCCGCTGACCGCCAGCAGCAGATCCACTCGCCCCCGTTGATGATAGGCGCCGACCTTTTTGCGAACCTGCTCTTCCAGGGCCGCATAGCCGGGCGGAAGTTTGATTTTCAGATCCAGATAGCGGTTATTGACACAACGAATCTCAGCCATCCACACCAAACCGTCGGCAGAATGCTCGCCCCGCCCAAAACCGGTCATACTTTTACAGGCCATCCCCTCTCCTCCCCTTTACTTCCCCTGGGCATTCCGCCGATACTTCATCATGCTGATCCCTATACAGTTCGGCTACGATCTCGGCGCTGCTCACGGTGGCCGTGCCGATTTTGCCCACCACCAGGCCAGCGGCCACATTGGCCAGGGCCGCCGCTTCCGCAAACGATGCCCCGGCCGCCAGGCCAAGGGCCAGGGTGGCAATAACGGTATCGCCAGCGCCGGTGACATCAAAGACCTCGCGGGCCCGGGTCGGGATCGTCACCAGCGCCTTTCCCTTTTCCAGCAGGGACATGCCCGCTTCGCCTCGGGTAATAAGCACCGCCCGACAGGCGAAACGATCGCACAACAGCTTGGCCGCCTGCCCCAATTCCTCTTCAGTGCGAATTGCCATTCCCGATAATTTTTCCGCCTCCAGATGGTTGGGAGTAATGATGGTGGCCCCGACAAATCGCTCCGGCTGATCCGGCTTGGGGTCAACCACCACCGGAATCCGGCGGCCCTGCTCCCGCTCAATTTTCGCCACCCTCTCCAGGAGAAAATGCATTAAAGGCTGGGAAATAACTCCTTTGTAATAGTCAGAAATAATCACCACCCCGCACTCGGCGAGATGGGCATCAAGAAAGGAACAGATGGCGCTGATGGTAGCCACCGAAGGAGGCCCGGTCTGTTCCCGGTCAAAACGGACGACCTGCTGCCCATGCGCCACCACCCTGGTCTTGACCGTAGTCGGACGATTGCCGACAATCAGGCCCTCAGTGGGGGCGCCAAGTTCCGCCATCAATTGCCGCAAGCGACTCCCATCGTCGTCATTCCCGACAATCCCGCACAGCAGCGCCTGACCACCCAGGGAATAGATATTGTGCAGGACATTGGCCCCGCCGCCCAGCAGCATCTCTTCCCTGGTAACATTGACCACCGGCACCGGGGCCTCGGGCGAAATCCGGTTTACTGTGCCCCAGATAAAATGATCAACAATAATATCGCCGATAACCATGATTCTGGTGCTCGCAAAGCGCGGAATAAAGGCCGCCAGCCCCGCCTGTTCCTCTTTTTCTCTCGTCCTCATTCTTCCATTCACCCCTCAACTCTGGATCTGAAAACTTACTTCCACCAGGCGCTCGGCCAGCCGCTCCGAGGCAAAGACCAGCGACTCTAAATCCAGCACACTTAATACCTGACGATCATACAGAATTTTTACCCGGGCCGGAAACCCCTCTTCCGGCTCCTCGTCCCAAAAAAGAAGCAGCGCCGGCAAACGAGGCAGAATTGATACCCGCCAGGCAACGGAGCAGCCCCGCGTCTGGTCATCCTGAACCGGAACTGCGTCAATTCGGGCTCCACAGGCCCTGAGCTGTTCGGCTTTGCCGCTGAAATGACTGGCAATTCGCTCCTCGCAATAGACGCGCAGGGTTCGCACCTTGGAGATGGAATTGGGAAGGGACTCCATTCCCACCCATTCCCCCGTCAAAGGTTCGCCGCCGCCAAAAAAGACAAAATTATAGAGCAGAATCTGATCTCGTGGGTCTTCAACGATGACCTCTCCCCGTTCACCAAAGAAGACACCGGTGGCCGACAGCGAAACCGGACGACCAAGATAGCGAAATTGCAGAGAGTCATCGGGCAATCCCGACCATTGACAGCCAAGCTGAGGCGCAAGCACAGCAAAATCAAGCCCTCGCACCTTGCCTTGCAAATGGGACACCAGGGCCTTGTCCTGCTCATCGCCAAGACCGGCCACCCCCGACAGTCCATCACGGCCCCGGTCACCAGCGGCAAAGTCGGGGCCAAGGGCTTGCAGATCAACAAAAGGGCACTTGCCCGGATCTTCACCCCCTTTGGTCACTGCCACCGCAAAGGCCAGACAGGCGGCATAGCCACACTTCCCGCAATTATTTCTGGCGGTAAATTTGAGAAACTCAAGTGGTTGCACGATCATTCCTCTCTCCTCAATTCTGCCACCATCACTATTGATGATCTCGCAAAAAAATCGTCATGCCCGCGTAAACGGGGTATCCAGAAGCAGGTAGCATATTGAAAAGACTGGGTTCCCGCCTACGCGGGAATGACGAAACGACCATGCTTTCGACTTTTTGCGAGACCATCACTATTACCTTTTCGATAAAGAGTGAACGATCTTGGCATAAAAACAAAAAAACGATGCAAAGGAACGAGATCCCCTTGCATCGTTTTTTTTGCACCCAACAACTGTGCCTGGTTCAATCAGAGAAATAAAACTACTTGGTCATGGCCTGATCCAGGGCCTTGGTTAAATCCGCACTCACATCAATGCCGGGAGTATTATACAAGACCCCTATCTTGGAATCAAAGATGGCGGTATAGCCGTTTTGCTTGCCATAACCTTCTACTACGGTCTGCAGAGTCTTCAGAATGGGTTCCAGCTCTTTATCCTGCAACTGCTTGAGCTCAAAACGGGCGTCTTCAGTCTTCACCTGAAACTCTCGTCCTTTTTTCTGATATTCACGAACTTGGGCCTCTTTTTTCTCCGCACTCCAGGCCGAACTCTTTTTCTCAATATCATCCTGCATGGCCGTCAAGGCATTTTCTTCCGTCTGAAACTTGGCCTTCAACTCTTTCGCCTTATTTTCAAACTTGGCCTTGGCATTCTTCCCAGCCGCCGAATCAAGAAGAACCTTCTGCACATTCATCACACCGATCTTGATTTCAGCGGCCTGAGCCACAGTGCCATTGACACCACAAAACGACAGCACCGCCAATAACAATCCAGCAAACATTACGGGTTTTACACTCATTTCTTTCTCCAATTAAATAGCAGTTTTTGAGCTGAATAGAGACGGATATTATTTCACAATCACAAAATCAGCGCGACGATTCTGGGCCCAGGACAACTCATCGTGACCCTGTAAAAGAAGCTGTTCAGCGCCATAGCTGATGGTGGTCATATTGGCCGTGGAAACTCCCTTGTCAGCCAGATACTTCTGGGCGCTGAGGGCTCGTCGTTCACCAAGGGCCATATTATACTCCTGGGTGCCTCGGGGATCACAGTTCCCTTCGATCCTGATGGAAACCGGTTTTGAATTCAAAAATTTGGCATTCCCATCCATCCGACTGGTCTGGTCGGCACGAATAACAGAAGAGTCATAATCAAAATAGAGGGGCAGCATGGGCCCTGAGGTCCGCCCTTCCATGATGCCGATGGGCTCAGAATCCAACGATTCTTGCGTCGTAGCCGCGCCCTCCTGACCAGTCTTGATCTCCGCTTTTTTATCGGCACAACCAACCAATGACAACATCATCAAGCCAAGAACTACAGAAAACCCAGTTTGCACTTTGCTCATCATAACCACCTGCTATTATGAAATATTTATTTGTTTGCCCTCTATCATCGAGGCACCCTTGAATTATAAAAAAAAAGACTATACACCTCCTGCTTAAAAAAGGAAACAGTCCTTTTCGATGTTTTTATAAAAAACTATTTTTGTTTTTTTCTTGAAAAAAACCGGTTACGCATCTACATAGAGAATCGTAGAAGTATCCGCCTGCCTGCACGGCGCACTCTTGCAGGCGCGCAACCGGAGGCATCAGATTTTCCGTCGCCCAACGACAAGCCTCTTCCGGCTGGGAACCAGATACGCGGAGATTTATCAGGCCCGTTTCGGCTTCCGGCTTAACCTTTTTTTATTATTTTCTCTCATGCCCACTCCTACTGCCACCAGCATCCGACCACTGATTGCCAGCAACTCCTTTGGAACTTTTTTTGGCATCCGCCAGGCCACCCTCAATGAAATCTGGGGACATCTCAGCCATCCCGATGGCAATTCGGTGGCCTACATCTCCATGGAGATTGGAGCTGATCCTGATGTCTATAATCCGGTTAAACAGAAGCTCATCGCTCTGGAACAGACCAGTTCCATGGATGGACCCCTTAAAGCTTTTATCCAGAAACTTTTTCATGGACCGGAAAAAATACCGACCTACAGCGGGGGGCTGGGGGTGCTGGCTGGTGATACCCTCAAGAGCTTTGCCGACTGTAAAATTCCCGTGGTCGCCATCAGTCTTCTCTACCGGCAGGGCTACTTTTCCCAGTTTGTTGATTCCAAGATTGGTCAGATTGCCCAGGCAGTGCAATGGCAACCGGAAACCATTCATGGACTCACCCTGCTGCGGGATCCCAACCACCCTCAACAGCCATTGACCATTGCCATCATCCTTGATACCCCCGATCATCCTGAGATCATGATTCAGGCCCAGGTCTGGATGAAAATGGAAATCAACCATACCCTCGACTTTTTCGTCCCCGAAATCCTTCTCGATTTTTCCCTGCCCACCAACCCGGAAATCATCAGGAACGC
>DYNG01000010.1:0-6791 GCA_020721165.1 Desulfocapsa sulfexigens | reverse complement strand
CATTTACACGATCCACACCCCGGTCAAAGCCGGCCATGACCGTTTTGACCGAACACTGTACGGCGGTATCAGCCGAAAGTCCTGCCAACGGCTTCTCAACCTGCTGGCCCGTGATGACGAGGCGCCCCACACCTATAATTTCACCACCATGGCCATGACCGTCAACCGGGCCGCCAACAGCGTCAGCCGCCTCCATTGCCTCGTGACCCGCCAACAGTTCCCTCAGTTTGCCCATAAAATCTCGGCGATTACCAATGGCGTCCATCACCTGACCTGGATCAGCGAGGCCCGGGCCACGGCATTTAACGCCTTTCCCGCGCTCCAGAACTGGCAGCGCGATCCCGGAGTTTTTGCCCGGGTTAAAGAATTGCATCAGGATCCGGCCCAGGGCCCGCGCTTTCGCAGTTATTTTGGCGAGGCGTGGCGCAAAGACACAGCCATTCTCTATAACTATCTCAATACGATGCTGGCCCGGCATCGTAATCAAAAACTTGAAACCTGGATTGATCCGCCCAACTTCCTCTCCTCACTCGACGACCGCCATTGTCGGATGGATCCCCGGGTCTTCACCATCGGTTTTGCCCGCCGATTTTCCACCTACAAGCGGGCGGATCTGATTTTTGACGATCTCGATGCCCTCTGCGAGATCATCGTCACCAACCACTGGCCCATCAATTTTATCTTTGCCGGTAAGGCCCATCCCGCTGATGAACCCGGAAAATCGGTGATCAAGCTGATTATTGATTCCCAGCAGGAGTTGTACAAAAGGAGCAAGGGACTGGCCAATCTGATCTTTATTCCCAATTATGATATGAAAATCGCCAAGATGATGGTGGCCGGTGTGCACGCCTGGCTGAACAGCCCCAAGCGACCGTTGGAGGCCTCGGGCACCAGCGGCATGAAGGCCGCCATGAACGGGGTTCCCAACATCTCCATTATGGATGGCTGGTGGGCCGAGGGGTATCATGAAGGCTTAACCGGCTGGAAATTTGGAGCGGAAGGGCCGGTGGCCGAGGCTGACTTGAGTGAATCACCGGAAAGCCTGCTCTATCGGGAAGATGCTGCCTCGCTCTACCAGATTTTGCCCACCATTCTCCAACAATTTTATGGCAACGAGCAGGCAGAGCCTTCTCATCCCCACCATTGTCCTTTCCTGGATCAGGCCATCATGAATCTGTCATTGAATGTGCCCATCTTTAACACCCATCGCATGGCCGCCGAATATCTGAGCAAATACAAACTCCGCCTTCCCCCCGCCCAGGAACAGGAAATGAACCATTTTCGAGCCCTGTACACCAGCGACTGCCCGGAATGAGCCGTTCTGCGCAGACCAACAGGGTCCGTACAATCACAACCTGATTGAAGCCGCGCCCATGTTTTTCAGCCGGCGCTCTGCCCCTCATTCAATGGCAAGCTCACCACAAACAGCGAGCCGCCATTCTTCTCGCTGGTCACGGTGATGGTTCCCTCATGTTCTTCCACAATTTTCAGGGACATGGCCAGACCCAGCCCGGTTCCTTCCGCCTTGGTCGTAAAATAGGGGTCAAAGACGCGCGACAGATCCTCCCGGCTGATCCCCATCCCACTGTCCTGCACCCGGATCTCAACGGTTGTGCCGACCCCGGCGATTTCGATATCTAAACGGCCTCCCTGCGGCATCGCCTGGATGGCATTCAAAAAAAGGTTCAACAGTACCTGATTGAGCTTATCGGGATCAGCCAGCAACTCCGGCGCCTCGCCAACCACCCGGGTGGTCATCAGAACACCGGCGGCCTCGGCATCCATGCGGATTAGAGACACGGCCTTCTCCACTATCTCCGCCGGTTGGACGGGCTGTTTCAGCAGTTTCTGGGGACGGGCATAGGCAAGCAGTTCGCCAATACTGCGGTTCAACCGCTCCACTTCCTGCACTAAAATGTCCGCTGTCTCCTGGTCGTTCCCAAGGCCCTGAAAACGGGAGCGCAGGAGCAGGGCCAGGCCCTTGATCGAGCTGAGGGGATTGCGCAATTCATGCGCGACCCCAGCCGCCATCTTGCCCAAAGCGGCCATCCGCTCACTGCGCCGCAACTCTTCCTGCAAGGATTTGATCTGACTGACATCGGTAATCAGCGCCATCCGTCCGGCAGCCTGACCATCCTTCTCAACAATGGTCAAACTGGTAAGTTGCAAGGACTGGCTCTGGCCGTGCAGGTTGCGCAAACTGACCTCCCGGCTGGTGGAAGCCCCGTCCTGACTCTCTTCCTCAGCCAAGGCTTGCGCCAGAACCGGCGGCAAGACGGCCTGGGGAGAAGAACCAAGGATATCCTGCTCCTGCACCGAGGCGATCTCCCCGGCCACCCGATTGCAGACAATAATCCGCCCCTGGCCATCGGTGACAATCAGACCCACCGGCAGAGAGGAGATCAGGGTGTCACGAAAGGCCGTGATCCGGCTCAACCGACTTTGCGACCCCTTCAGACCTTGCAGGGTCAATAAGGACAACCAGCCCCCGATCCCCACCAGCAACAACACCAGGGAGAGAATCATGATCTGCAGCAACTGGCCGCGCACCGCCCGATTCCATTGGGTCAGATCAAGTTTGACCAGAATCGTATATCGTTGCTGGCCCACCCGTTGCAGCTCATCAAGACATTGCGGCAAGCAGGAAAATTGACGGCGGCGCCCCCCGCCATTCCCCTCCCGCGAAGGCATGTCCTGCGGCCCAATCCCCCCCTGTCGTTTCTGCGCCTCCAATGGCCGAGGCCCCAGAGGAACAAAGGGGGCGGCCACCTGGAAGAAGGCGCCTGGGCCACGACCCACAAAGCGAAACTCCGGCCTGTCACCAGGCTCATGCCCCTTGTGGTCCAGGGCGCCAGCCAGGGGTCGTTCCTCCTCACCCACCCGGCCACCCTCGTTCCGGGCCTCTGAGCTGGCAAGGATCATGCCGCTGTCATCAATAATCGTGAGCGCCAGAACCCCGGGATGCTCGGCCACCCGCTCAACCACATCCTGCATAAAATCGTCCCATTGCCAGACCGGAACTCCGCCCTCTCTGGCCTCCGCCAAAAAGGCGGCCCGAGCCCCGGAGTTGACAAAACGAATCAGACTTGCCCCCCGCTCCACCAGCATCTGGGTCATCAAGCTCTTTTCGCGCCGGTAATTATTGACCGCAAAGACCCCGATAATCAGGGCCAGCAAGGCACAGGCTGCCGCCAGCACCCAAGGGGAAACCGCCGTCCATCGGCGCGGGTTCACAAATTCGGCAACTCGCATCGTCTATCCCCGAGTGGGTTCAAAATTTTCCGCACCAGCACTTTGCTAATCAGATAAGTCGGAATCAGACCTTCTGCCCCCAAAGACCCGGAGGCCAGGGTCTGTCCGTCATAAAGAGGATTATCCGAGGCATAATAGGCATAGCGGATCCGCACCCGGCTGGAAATATGACCTTGAATAATGGCGGCATTGATCGCCCGCTGATAATGCCCGCCCTCCATCTCCAGGCCCACCGCCTTCCAACTGGAACTGGAAAATCTCTCCAGAACCACGCGGTTTTGCAGGGAGGTGCCGAGCACGGTCACCATCGGCCCCACAAAAACAGTGGCCTTGCCCTCAAAATCCTCGGTTCGCAGTTCATTGGCCACAATATAATTATGGGCTGATCCCTCCATAACATGGGCGGTGGCCAGCATGATATCCCCTCTTTTTCCGGGCAGGATCCCGGCCTTGCCCATAATGGCAATGGAAACAAAATGAAAGGGGATGGTCCGCCCGTCACGGTGGTAGGGGCGCAGCAGCTCATCCATCACATCAAAGGCCTGGGTGCCAAAGGCATAGTCCATAATCACCATCACCGGTTTTTCCCGCTGGATATATTCACTATCAAATGATATTTCCGGATGGAGAAGGGCCGAATCAATCCCGGCGACATCAATGACCATAACATCAATGCTTGACCCAGAGCCATCGGCCAGGAAAGAATAGCCATGCTGACCGGCAAACGAATCCACCTCCTCGCCCCGGTCTTTGAGCAGAGGAATCATCTCATACAGGCTGGGAGGCGCGATCTCACCGGCGGCGGAGACGACTGCGGCGCCATAAATGACATTCTTCACCGAATGCATGTTGGCGCTGATGAGATGCAGGGGCCGTTCCTGCAAGTTCCGCTGGATCAGATGCTCCTTCACCGCCTGGGCCCAGGTAGAGGCGGACTGATGATGACCGATCATCTCTTGCAGGGAGGGGGGAAAATAGATGGTCAAATGCTCATCCGGGGATTTGAGCTCGCTGATGACTCGTTCACCCATGCCATAAATAATCGCAAAGAGACCGCTGTTTGAGTGGAGGCCATGATGAGTCTGGTTCATGCTTTCGTAGGTGGCTCGCGTCTCTTTATAGGTCCGACCGAGAATGATGGAAAGATTCCAGATGGCCTGGTCAAGCGTTGCCCCCTCCAGGGTCAGTTCACCACGGGCCGCCTTGCCCAGTTCGTGCCACTCGGGACAGGTGCCGCCCTCCTTATCACAGATCTGTTGCTGGATTTTCTGCGCCTCAATGGTGAGGAAGGTAATATGGGTCAGGATGTCATAGACCTCGGTCATACCCTTGGTGATGACAAAGCAGAACTCCTTTTCCGAGACCAGATAGGAGAGACGACGCCGTTTTAAGGGCAGCACCTGGACAAAGGAGGTGTTCTGAAAATCCTCGTTGCCAGTCAGGATAATGCGATTGCACCGTTCAATCCCTTTGGGCATCCGATCAACCACATATTCGAGACCCTGCAACTCAACGATCCGCGGATCACTCATGGAGCCGTAGATTTCAGGAGAAAATTGCCTCAAGGATTCCGCCAGTTTTTCCCCGGATTTTCCCGAAGGTTTATAATTGCCGCGCAAGGTCAGGGCATCGGCCAGGGTTTGAAACGAATGAATGGCCAGCCGGGCCTTTTGGGATCTGGTCAGAGTTTCCATAACAATTGGGCCTCCTGGGAAAGAAAATAACGATGACGCATGGCAATCATCAGGGTATCATACAAGAAAAACGACCGGGGCGGCCTGCCTTCAGGCGAGAACGCTGCAAATCACCGGCGGTAAAAAGCAGAGTGAGCGATAGCGAACGGCGCTTTTTTCCGTCCGAGTGAATTTGCCTTGTTAACCCATTCTGCTGCTGAGTTCATGTGTTGATGCTCCTTTGGGCAGCACATAACTGCCTTCTGCCGGATCGCAAACAGATACGGAATTCCCATTCACAAATAATTCCGCCATGAGATAGGCAACATAGGAATCAAGTATGTCATCGCTTTCGATGCATGCCTCCGGGAAGGAAAGTGCTTCCACAATGGCTTTGCGTGATTCTTGGGACTTTTTATAGACAGGGAATGTTGATTCGATATCGTTATCCAGCCATAGACAGGCCATAGCAACTGCGGGATGGACTTCGACCAGATGCTGACCGTTTTCTCCATTAAACTGCTTGTTGGGATATAGGGAGAGGCCATTGAGCTTTTTGCCAAAAGGGCTACCAAGGGCTTCGCAGGAAATCACCCAATGAGACAGCCCCGAAAAGGGCAACGCATTAACAGCGCTTTTCTCTAACCGACCCTGCGCCACTTTTTCCTTTATCCAGGCTCTAGTGACTTTATCTACCCGGCGATCAGAGAATGAATTCCTTCCGAAGGATACCGGAGCATCCCAGGCAATAACGCAATTTGGATGTTTATTGAGTAAAGCTGCCACCGTGGGCCGGACATTCTGTGCTTTGACAAATACAAAATCGCTTCTCTGCCAAATGCATGTTTCCTTGCCTGAAGCTGGATCGATTCCAATTGCTGTGCTCATATTTTATTTCAGGGCTAACAAGTTAAAAGGGGGTAGTCGGTTAGCGTCACCTGTGAATATATACATGGCATGACCAAATCGCATGGAAAACGGTACGCGCGATAACTGGATGTAATCATTGACATACAATACAAATAATCTAAAGCGAATAGTGTGATTTCTGGTGCACACACATCATAAAACAGGGGAGGTAACGCTAACCGACTACCCCCTCAAGTTAACATATGGATTCCTGATCTCTACCACAAATACTGCAACGATGACAACGAAGTTGCAAATCTATATGGGGCGATTATCCCTGATATCACGGTTACTTATCAGGGTGACAGGAAATATGAGACCCTTCCATGATCCAAATTCCTGCCAATTGTATCAGGCAGATGCAGGTTGCCTGGGTCAGGGAATAACCAGCAGGGAGCGCTCATAATCATCCGGGGCTGCAAACCCCAGCAGATTGCAGAGAGTCGCCGCCACATTCGCCAGTCCGGGATGCTCCAGCCCCGCCATCTGAAAATCGTTCTTGCCGTTGAAATCCTTGACAATCAGCGGCACCGGATTGAGGGTATGGGCCACCATCGCGGTTCGCACCCCTTTTTTCTCGGTCCACATACAGTCGGCATTGCCATGATCGGCGGTAATCAGGGCGATGCCTCCCGCTTTTTTCAGGGCCTCCAGAATTCTTTTCAGCGACAGATCAACGGTCTCCACGGCAATTCGCACAGAAAGAGGCATGCCGGTATGACCAACCATATCGCCATTGGCCAGATTGAGACGGATAAATTTATGTTTGCCCGAATGAATGGCGGCAATCACCTGATCGGTAATATCGGCCGCCTTCATCCAGGGCCGCAGATCAAAGGTCACCTTGTCCGAGGGAATTTCTTCATAGGTTTCCAGACTCTCATCCACAAAGCCGCTGCGATTGCCATTCCAGAAATAGGTCACATGCCCGAATTTCTGGGTCTCGGAAATGGCATA
>DYNG01000225.1 GCA_020721165.1 Desulfocapsa sulfexigens | reverse complement strand
ATAGTATTTTCATCGACACCTCCTGAACATTAAAATTTTATCTGTTTATCTTGTTTTTGTGAGTCTTTTGCATTACCCACTATTTCTTCTGCAAGGCAGCCATGCGCAGGCGCAGGCCGTTGAGACGGATAAAGCCGCCGGCGTCGGCCTGATTATAGACCTGATCGGCCTCGAAGGTGGCGAAGCTCTCCTGGTACAGGGATTGTTCGGATTTGCGGCCCACGGAGGTGCAGTTTCCTTTGTAGAGTTTGAGGCGCACCGTGCCATTGACCGTCTTCTGGCTGGCATCCATGGTGGTTTGCAACAGTTCCCTTTCGGGTGAAAACCAGAAACCGTTATAGATCAGTTCGGCATAGCGAGACGACAGGGAATCACGGATGCGCATGACTTCCCGATCCAGGGTGATGGTTTCCAGATCGCGGTGGGCCGTGCGGAGGATGGTCCCGCCCGGAGTCTCATAGACACCGTGTGATTTCATGCCCACAAAGCGGTTTTCCACCAGATCTAGGCGCCCGATGCCATTGGCCCCGCCCAGGGCGTTCAGTTTCATAAACAGGGGCAGAGGCTCCATTTTTACCCCGTCGAGGGCCACCGGATTGCCGCCGGCAAACTCAATCTCCAGATAAGTCGCGACATCAGGGGCCGCCTCCGGGGCAACCGTGAGTTTGAACATCGTTGCCTCCGGCTCATTCCAGGGGTCTTCGAGGATTCCGCCTTCAAAACTGATGTGCAGCAGGTTTTCATCGGAGCTGTAGGGCTTTTCCTTGGTCACCGGCACGGGAATCTGGTGCTCTTTGGCATACTCGACCAACTTGGTGCGCGAATCAAGATCCCAGATCCGCCAGGGGGCGATGATGGTCAGGCTGGGGTCAATACCCAGATAGGCCAGTTCAAAGCGCACCTGATCGTTGCCCTTGCCAGTGGCCCCGTGACTGACCGCGTCGGCGCCTTCGGCATGGGCAATGCGCACCTGCTCCCTGGCAATGATGGGCCGGGCCAGCGAGGTTCCCAGCAGATAGGAGCCTTCATAGATGGCATTGGCGCGGAAGGCCGGGAAGATATAATCTTCGACAAACTCCTTCTTCAGGTCAGAGATAATCACCTTTTCAGCGCCGGTGGCCAGCCCCTTGGCCCGCACCGCGTCCCAGTCTTCTTCCTGACCGACATCAGCGGCATAGGCGATGATGGGGCATTGATATTCCTCCGACAACCATTTCAGAATGACCGAGGTATCAAGCCCACCGGAATAGGCCAGCACAATTTTTTTGACGACTGCCATTTTTATTTCCTTTTCTTGTCTCTTGGCGCCTTGGAAATTCGGGCCGTTCCCTGTTCTGTGAAGCGGATTTCGCAAAAGTGCTTATCCAGTTTATCGGGGTTATTTGGCAATCAACTGTTCCAGGATTGCCTTGTGTATATGCATCTTGTTTTCTGCCTGGTCAAAGGCCACGCACTGTTCTGACTCGAGCACGGCATCCGTTATCTCTTCGCCACGATGGGCGGGCAGGCAGTGGAGAACAATGGCGGAGGGCGGCGCCTTGGCCAGCAGGGTCCGATTCACCTGAAAGGCGCGAAAAGCAGCCAGCCGGTCGTCCTCCTGGCCTTCCTGCCCCATTGAAGTCCAGACATCCACATTGATAATATCGGCCTCGGCCACCGCCTGTTGCGGACTGCGCACCAGTACAATGGGCTTGCTGGCCTTGCTCCGGCCTTGGTGGAGAATGTCGGGGTGCGGGTCATAGCCCTCAGGACAGGCCAGAATAAGCTCAAATCCAAAGATTTCAGCGGCCTGAATCCAGGAGTTGGCGACATTGTTGCCATCGCCCACCCAGGCTATTTTCAGATTTTCAATCGGCCCCTTCTTTTCAATCACGGTCATCATATCGCTGAGAATCTGGCAGGGATGATGGAGATTGGTCAAGGCATTGATGACCGGCACCGATGAATAGCGGGCCAGTTCGTCCACCACCTCCTGGCCGAAGGTGCGCACCACCATTGCATCCACATAACGATCCATGACCCGGGCCATATCTTTCAGAGGCTCGGAACGGGCGAGCTGGGTGTCTTTGCTGGAGAGAAAAATCACCTGACCGCCCAGTCCGTAGGCGGCAACCTCAAAAGAGACGCGGGTGCGGGTGGAGGGTTTTTCAAACAGGAGGCCAATGGTCTTGCCAACCAGTTGTCGGTGGCAGACACCGGACTGTCGTTCTCGTTTCAGTTCTATGGCCCGTTCAATGAAACGGTTCAGTTCTTCCTTGGTAAAATCCTGTAATGACCGTAAATGCCTTAACATGAAAATTTATTGTATACACGGCGTGGAGGCCCTTGCTCCTGCCCATTTTACTCTGCCCTTCAAGCCCGGCGCTTTTTTCAGGGCCTTGGACAAGGCCTTCTGATCAGGGGAAAAGACAATATCTACAAAAAAATATGATGATTTGCAAAGACTTTCCGGTTGCAACAGGCCGGTTTGCTTAAATCTCTTCAGAAAATGTCGCCAGGACTTCACTCAAAGCGCTCATCATCAGGTCAATTTCCTCGTTGCTGACAATCAAGGGTGGCGCAAAGCGCAAGGCCACCAGGCCAGCAAAGTTGATGAGAAAACCTCTGGCGAACATCCCGTTGACAATATCGCTGCCATGCTCGGCGCCGGCCTCGGTGAGCAACAGGCCCTGAAGCAGTCCCATGCCCCGCGCCCTGCTGGCCAGGAGAGGAAAACGAGTGGCCAGCAACTGTAACTGTTCGTTGAGATACCGGCCTTTGGCCTGCGCCGCTTCCAGAAAACCGGGAGCGAGCAGGGTTTTCAGGGTGGCCACGGCGGCGGCGGCGGCCACGGGATTACCGCCGAAGGTGGAAGCATGACTGCCTGCGGTCAAGGCGGCGGCGATCTCGTTCCGGGTGAGCATGGCCCCGATGGGCAGGCCGTTGCCCAGGCCTTTGGCCAAGGTCATTATGTCGGGGGTCACGCCGGTCTGTTCATAGGCAAAAAGGGTGCCGGTTCGTCCCATGCCGGTCTGGATTTCATCGAAAATCAACAGCAGATCATGCTGGTCACATAATCTTCGCAGACCGTGCAGATACTCAGGATCCAGAGGGCGCACCCCGCCTTCGCCCTGCAGGGGTTCGCACAAAATGGCACAGGTATGCTCGCCAATCATCTGCTCGATGGCGGCCAG
>DYNG01000009.1:6047-12443 GCA_020721165.1 Desulfocapsa sulfexigens | reverse complement strand
GACAGCAGGGTCTGCATCATGTCGTTGAGCAGATGACAGACACTGAGCATCAACAGGATGGCAATCGTGGTCTTTTCAGTTGGGTTTTGGCTGGTCGGGGAAGCGGCGCTCATGGAGATTGATTTTTCCCTCTGGTCTTTGCCTGATCTTTACCCACACTTGACACCGAGGGTATTTCTTAATGCAGGTAAGGATGACTGCTAACTGTCTAAAATCGTTAAATATCGAATATCGAACAGGGAACTGCAGAATGAGGTGTTTTTCACTTTGACATTCGATATTCTTTATTCGACATTCTATGTTCACAAACGATGATAACGACGAAAATAGTCGTCATGCCCGCGAATGTGGGTATCCAGAATCTCGTATCCTGCTGAAAACACTGGATTCCCGCCTTCGTGGGAATGACGAAACGGGTGCGTTTTTGTCGTTTTGCGAGGCCATCAAAGTTCCTGTGAAATAGGATTTTTACCATGCCCCCGGTGTCAAGTGTGGATCAAGATCAGGGTCTTTGCGCCGGACATCATTGCTCTTTCTGTTTTGCCCGCCGGGACTGGAGCTTCATGTACACGGCAATCAGCAGGGCGGAGGCCGCGATCACGCCGTAGAGGGCCTGATGGGAATACTTGAGGATCAACTCCTGATTCTGACCGATAAAATAACCGATCCAGGTGAGGATAGTCACCCAGATGCCAGCCCCCAGCAGGGTGTAAAGGGAAAATTTCCAATGATTCATCCCTGCCAACCCTGCCGGCAGGGAGATGAGGTGGCGCACCACCGGCAGCAGTCGGCCAATAAAGGTGGAAATCTCGCCATGCCGGAGGAAAAATGACTCGACCCGCATAAATTTTTCTTCGCTGATCCAGACAAATCGGCCATATTTCAGGATCAGGGGCCGTCCCAGATAGTGGGCGGCAAAATAGTTGGCATAGGCCCCGAACAGACTGCCAAATGTGCCGCAGAGAATGGCCAGCCAGACATTCATCTGGCCGGATTGGGCCAGATAGCCGGCGGGGGGCATGACAATTTCGCTGGGGATGGGGATGACCGAGCTTTCCATGGCCATCAATAAAAAGATCCCGGGATAACCCATGGCGCCGATGCTCTCCACCAGCCAGTTCATCATCTCATGCATGGGAGTCTCCTGTAGATTTGTTTTTTGCCGAGTAGGCAAACGAGAGCTGGTTATCGTGACAATCAATGGTGGCTTCACCGCCACGGGTTAAGGCGCCAAAGAGAATTTCATCGGTCAGGACATCGCTGATTTCGGTCATAATCAGGCGCCGCAGCGGTCTGGCCCCGTAATCGGGGCTATAGCCCCTGGTGGCCAGAGAGGCGCGGGCGGAGGGACTGAGGGTAATGGCAACTTTTCTTTCGGCGAGTTGCCCTTCCAGTTCGCCTATCATCTTGTCCACCACCTTTTCCATGGAATTCATGGTTAAGGGGGCAAAGGAGATGGTGGCATCAAGCCGGTTGCGGAACTCGGGGGAAAACAGATTCTTGATGGCCTTTTGATCCCGCCCTTTCTTGTCGGTGACAAAGCCGATGGGGCCGGAACTCATCTCCCGGGCCCCGGCATTGGTGGTCATGATGACGATGACATGGCGAAAATCGGCCTTGCGCCCCGAATTGTCGGTGAGGGTGGCATGATCCATCACTTGCAGGAGGATGGAGAAGATATCGGCATGGGCCTTTTCAATCTCATCCAGAAGCAGCACGGTGTGGGGGTGTTTGCGGATGGCCTCGGTGAGCAGGCCGCCCTGGTCAAAGCCCACATAGCCGGGCGGGGCCCCGATCAGGCGGGCCACGGCGTGTTTTTCCATATATTCACTCATGTCAAACCGTTCAAAATGGATGGCCAGGGATTGCGCCAACTGGCGGGCAACCTCGGTTTTACCCACCCCGGTGGGGCCGGCAAAGAGGAAGCAGCCGGTGGGTGACTGGGGATGACCCAATCCGGCCCGGCCCCGTTTGACAGCCGCCACGACCGTATCAATGGCGGCATCCTGCCCGTAAATCACGCCCTTCATCGTGACAGCCAACTCCTTGAGACGATCAGTGTCACTGGCGCGCCCGTTTTTGGCTGGCACCCTGGCCATGCGCGAGACCACGGCCTCCACATCCCGCGCCATCACGGTTCGCCCCTTTTTACCGGCCAGGCGGAAAGAGGAGCCGACCTCGTCGAGGACATCAATGGCCTTGTCCGGCAGAAAACGGTCGTTGATATGGCGGTCGGCCAGCTCGGCGGTCGCCTTAATGGCCGCGCCCGAATAGTGAATCTGGTGATGCTGTTCGTATCGGCCCTGCAATCCCTGTAAAATCAAACGGGTCTCTTCCACGCTGGGCTCTTCCACCACAATCTTCTGGAAGCGGCGGGACAGGGCCCGGTCTTTTTCAATCTCATTTTTGTATTCTTCATGGGTGGTGGAGCCGATGCAGCGCAGTCGTCCCGACTGGAGGGCGGGCTTGAGCAGATTGGAGGCGTCCAGAGAGCCGCCGCTGGTGGCGCCGGCCCCGACAATGGTATGGATTTCATCAATAAAAAGAATGGCGTTTTTTTTGCGCTCCACGGCCTCGATAACACCCTTGATCCGTTTTTCAAAGTCACCCCGATATTTGGTGCCGGCCACCAGAGCGCCCATATCCAGGAGGTGAATTTCACATCCCTGCAAAATGTCAGGGGCCAGAGCCTTGCCGCCAGCGGCGCGGCTACAGCCGTCCTCATGGATGAGCAGGGCCAGACCTTCGGCGATGGCGGTTTTGCCAACCCCGGGTTCGCCGACCAGCAGGGGATTGTTTTTCTTGCGGCGGCATAACACCTGCATCATCCGGTTAATCTCCTGGCGACGGCCAATGAGGGGATCAAGCAGCCCTTCGGCGGCCTGCCGGTTAAGATTGACCGTGAACTCCTGGAGTATTTTGGCGTCTTTTTCCTGCTCCCGGCTGGCTGGTTCGTCCTCCGCCCCCGCCGGAGGTCGTGGCAGAGGCTCTTTTTGCAGGCCTTCGGCGGGCAGACCGTGGGAGATGTATTCAATCACCGCCAGACGCCCGATGCCCTCCGTGCCCAGAAAATAGACGGCATGGGATTCGGCCTCGGAAAACAGGGCGGCCAGCACATCGCCGCTGTCCACTTCAGTCTTGCCGCAACTCTGGACATGGGCCACCGCCCGTTGCAAAACCCGATTGAAGGCCAGGGTCTGGGCGGGTTCGGAGAGGCGGGCAGTGTCGAGAATGGGGAGTTCACTGACAAAAAACGACTCCAACCGTTGTTTCAGATGGTCAACGGAGCCGCCGCACTGGCTGATAATGTGGCCGCTGAGTTCATCATGGAGCAGGCCATAGAGCATGTGCTCCAGGGTGACAAATTCGTGGCGGTAGGATCTGGCCTCGCGGATCGCCCTGATGAGGGCCATTTCTAAGGGTTTGCTCAACATTTTTTTTACCGATTGGGGAATATCTTTATGCCTAACCCCGATGAACGAAATAGGCATCTGCACAAAAATAGTTGCAAGAAACAGACAACGAGTCCCTCAAGCGCTAAATCCTTTCCATGGAACAGCGCAGGGGAAAACTATTGTTACGGGCCTGATGATGCACCTGTTCAATCTTGGTTTCGCAAATTTCCCGGGTATAGACCCCGGCCACCCCAAGCCCTTTCTGATGCACGGCCAGCATGATGGTGGTGGCCCGGGAGGTTGATTTGCCGAAGATCCTTTCGAGAATGGCCACCACAAACTCCATGGAGGTGTAGTCGTCGTTGTGGAGGAGAACCTTATACAGTGAAGGTTCGTGAATCTCTTCCCGGTCGCGGATCGCTGTGCCGTGCTGCTGTTCGTCTCTGGTTTCGCTCATAACAGGGATTGCGGTTGGGGGCCAAAGGGCGGCGGTTTCATGGTTTTTTGCTGGCAAACAGAGAAAAAAATAGCTCTTCCAGGATTATGGGCGGGGGCAGGTCGGAGCCCTTGAGCCGATATTCAGCGTGTAACAGTAGCGACAGCCACTCCTTCAAGCCCTGGCAGGAAAATTCTTCGGCCTTCTGAAAGCCTTTGTACACGGCAAAGGGATGGGCATTCAGGGCTTCCACCTCGGCCCAATCCTCTTTGAAACGCGGCAGACAGTTTTTTTGAAAGGCATCAGCCGACATTCCTCGTTGCCAGGGTGACCGGGCCTGTAACTGCATGGAGCGAAAAAGAAGCAGCTTACGGATATAATTACGCATGGTGGCGAGAATGGCAAGGATATGGATGCCATTTTCCCGCAGGCGGCCCAGAATAACCAGGGATGCCGCCACCTGCCGGTTGCCGAAGGCCTCGGTCAGCTCAAAGAGGGCGTCCTCGCGGGTTCGCCCGGTCATCAGTTCAATATCAGCCGCCGTTATCTGAGGACGGTCTTCGCTGAAGAGGGCCAGCTTTTCCAGTTCCATGACGACCGCCACCGGATGAAAGCCCACCCGTTCGCAGAGCATTTCCACCACCCTTGGCTCCATGGATTTCTGGAGGGAGGCCAATGTCGTTTTGACCAGTTCCAGCAGGACTTCTTTTTGGACCTTTTTTGCGACTGCCGAGCTGCTTTTGGTGTCCACCGAACAGTCAACAATCAGGCCCTGTTTTTTGATAAACAGAAAGAGGGCCTTTCGTTTATCAGGATTTTCAGCGCTGAGCAGCAGGAAATTCGAGGCTGGCAACCCTTTTTCCAGCGCCGCCAGGTAGCGCTCCGCTATACTGGTCGCCCCCTCACCGGACGCCCCTCTGCCCTTGTTCTTGGATTGTGGATTTGGTCGTTCTGCCAGCAGGGTATTGATCCAGCTCAGATCGCCGGTTGGCCTGGCAAAATCGAGGAGTTCCCGCCACTGTTCCGCGCCCAGATCCGCCAGTGATTCACCGTCTTCAAGCCGGGCCAGCGCCATCAGTTTGCCGAGATGCTGGCGGGCTGAATCGTTCTGCCCGGAAGAGTGAGCGGCCAGCGCCTTCTCCCAGATCTTGCTGGCCACCGCCTTGGAGTCGAACAGACGGGTGTCAGTGACCCGGTAGATCTGGCGGCCCGGCAGGAGGCTGAAGCTCATGACCTGCCCGAGGGTGCGGCTCATATCTTCCTGGTCGCCATCAATGGGATGCACCACGCCGGTTGGAACGGCACCCACTTTTCTGCCAGAGGCCTCCTGGTCTGCTGGTGTTCCGAGGAGGGCCTGTTCCACCTTCTCCTCGGCTTCGCGGCAGAGGTATCGTTCTCCGAAGAAGAGAAAAATGGGCGGTCCCTGCTCAACTCCTCCGCTGGCCAGCCATTTTGCCAGTTCCGCCCGATGAATCAGAGGCATGATCAGTAACGGTCATTTGCGGATGATTGTCGTACTGGCAGGGCTTGCGACGAAGCATTCGGCGCAGGCTGGCCGCTGGTTGGACGGGCCTGCCTTTCCGGATTGGTCTGCGCCGCCCCCTGTTTTTTCTCAATCTGTTTCTGATCCATAATCTTGTGGAGAATGGCCGGCAATGAGCCTGGTTGCAGATACTCTTCCCCCATTCCGTGCTTGAAGATAATCGCGGCCTGATCACTGACTGCTTTCCAGCTTAAACCATTGCCCCGGGAGGCGACCAGCTCGAAGAGCAACTGGTTGTAGGGATCGTTGATGATGGCCTTGCCGGTGCCGACGGTGGCCAGGATATCAACCTTGTTATGAAAAAAGGTAGCCAGTTCCGAATAGGCGCGAATACCGCCGCAGGAACCCAGGCTCAAGAATCGTTGCTTGTTGACCAGATCCGCCTCAGAGATCGCCTGATTTTTCATCAGTTCCTGCAAGGGGTCGAGCAGTTGCTCTTTGCGCCAATAGCTGTGACCGCGCTGGGCAAACATCTCATGACCGCCGGTGAGAAACTGCCGGAGTAGCTCCTGTTGCAGGGCCGCATTGTGATACACCTCCACCGAATGGGAAACCTCAATGCCATTGATCTGCTTGACCCAGTCCAGCACGACGGGATAGCGACTCTGCACCGCATGAATCTGGCTGAGATTCTGCGAGGGAGACCCCAGCAGTCCCTTGATACTGGCGGCCCCAGCGTTGGCGCCGGGCAGGGAAAAGGATGTGGAAACACGAGGCCGGTAGCCATGAGCCATCAAATATTGACAATTGGAATGGAAAGATTGACCGCCGTCGTCATCGCCTTGGAAAATGGACAGACTGCTGAGTTTGCCATCGGACCTCCATTGCTGGAAACCGGTGCTGACGAATTGATCAAGGGGGATGATACCATATTCTGACATCATCATTTTGATTCTGATCTTATCCACCTCTCCGACCAGCTGTGGATATTCCTGGATATAATATTGAAGGATGACCCGGAGCTGAACGGCAAAGACGGTGTTTTGCTCGCGAATGGCGGTCAGCATTTTGGCAATCAGATA
>DYNG01000009.1:0-5947 GCA_020721165.1 Desulfocapsa sulfexigens | reverse complement strand
CGGCAAAGACGGTGTTTTGCTCGCGAATGGCGGTCAGCATTTTGGCAATCAGATACGACCGGGTCTCGGGCTGAATTGCTTCCAGCAGGGTCATGAAGGTGGCGGAAAAGAGGATTAGACTGTTTTCATCCTGAAAGGCGGAGGCGGTCACCAGATCGAGAACCTGCTGCTGTTCGCGCACCTGGGCGGGAAAGAAGACGGTCAGTTTGCCTTTCTGGGCAAGGCTGATGATAAAATCCGAAACCTGGACATTTTCAGGATCCACTGTTTTAAGAAAGGCCAGCAGGCTTCCTCCGAAGCGGGCATCCACCTGGGCCTTGACCACGGGCACCAGAATCTCCCGAAAGGAGGAATCGTAGAGGTCGCTGCCGCGCGAGAGCAGAATATAGGCATTGGGGGTAATAACATCCTTGGCGGCCTGCACCCGGGCCGCCGAAGTGGCCCGTCGCAGGGCGGCAATGGCTGAACCTCGGCCAGCGGCCATTCCCGCCGAGAAATCGCCCTGAAAACGGGCCTGAACCTTGCCATCCAGTCGTTGAAAAAGCTCTTGAAGATAGCTGGACGGACAGGAGGAGAGAACCTTGATTCCCACTTCCTGGCCGCTGGGCTCGGTGATGTCATGCAGGTTGTTGATTTTCCAGATCAGATCGTCCGCCGCATCCGGGTCGGCATAGGCCCGGATCAGCAGGCTCTTTTCCTGGCTGTTCATGGCAAAGAATTTGGCCTCCTGCTGCTCCTGGGAGGTGGCAAAAAAATTGGTCATCCAGGTCAGTGATGAGGCGGGAGTGATGCCCTCCTGCTTGAACAGGCTGCGGGCGGTGGAAACATCGGTGGGACTCAGTCTTTGCAGTTGGATCATGTTGACCAGAGAGGATTCTGGGGTCATACCTTTGATTTTACAGCTTTTCTCTGCGGCCCAACACTGTTTTTCGTTCATCCTGGCCAGAAGTTGCAAGCCCTTTTCCACGGACTCGGCGGTCTGGCCCGGCACCTCCAGAAAGGCCTTGAAGGCCCAGAGGGCGGGTTCTTTCAGGGTGGACAACTGATCAATGACGGTCAGCATGGTTGCAGGCTGTAGATTCCGGGCCTGACCAATGGCTACGGCCACCCGGCCCGAGACATAATCCAGCTTGTTGAGTTTTGTCAGTAATTGCCAGCAGGCATTGAGATCCACACCGGGCAGGGTGACAAAATGTTCAAGAATGGCCAGTTGATGAAAGGCTATCTCCATTTGCGGCAGTCGGTGCGCGGCCTCCAGTACCCCGTCACCGGTGATATTCGGCATCGTGCAGATAATGCGTAAAACTCGCAGGTTGGTATAGCTCAGGGCCTTGAGCATGCCCTTGATCTGGTTTCGTTGCGCCTCGTCCATGGGCACCTTGGCCACCATCTCCATGGTCTGGTCGGAGGCCGCATCAAGGGCGGCGTCGGAGGCAGTCTTCGCGTCTGTCTGAGGTTTGCGGACTGGCTGCGGGTCACTGCTCCCGTCAATATCGAGGCCATCGCTGACACTGGTGCCCGCCAGCAGGGAGGGTGCTCCGTAAAGAGAGAGGGCCAAGGCTGCCAAGAGAAAAAATCCCGCCTTGCCCGCTATCGTGGTTTTTTTCTGTGCATTCATGTTATTATTGTTCATGGGTTGGTGAGGGTTGAGTTTGAGGTTACCGCTGGTTCCGTCCGGTCAGGTTGCAACCGGTCTCTTGAAAAAGAAGCTGACTATAATAATCAATTCTCCGGCCAATGTCATTAAGGACTTGCAGGGCATTTTTCTGTTTTCTGCAAAGAAATGGTTCTGGCCGGGCATTTAGGGCCTCGGCAGAAATAAATCATCCCGTCCTGCTTGTCTTTTCGGCCATCTTCTTCGTCATGGAAAGAGTTTCATAGCCCTGCTATGCGCCTCTTTCCATTCCTCGAAGATGACCGAAAATCCGGCGCAATACGGAATAATTTATTTCTGCCGAGGCCCTTATCCCGTTTGCCGGTTTGTGAAGGATGCAGGCGGAATGAAAATGGCGGGAATATCTTGGAACTGTTTGACAAGGCTGTCGAGCATGGTAAAATGACAACTTTACTTCGTGAGTACAGGCTGAAAAATATACCAGAGGGAAGTCTTATGAAAACAGCAGCGAATAACCCGAAAGACTGGAGCAAATCAAGTTGGCAGAATTTTACCGCTCTTCAGCAGCCCAAGTGGCCGGACAAAGAGGTTTACGACAAGGCGCTGGCCAATCTCGCTCATCTGCCCCCTCTGGTGTTTGCCGGTGAAATCAGGGAGTTGAAGGCGATGCTGGCCAAGGCGGTGGTGGGTGAGGCCTTTCTGCTCCAGGGTGGTGACTGTTCCGAAGACTTTTCACAGGTGACCGCCCCCAAAATTCGCGAGACCTTAAAAGTCCTGTTGCAGATGGCCGTGGTTCTCACCTATGCCGGCGGCAAACCGGTGATCAAGCTGGGTCGTATTGCCGGTCAGTTTGCCAAGCCCCGCTCGGCAGATACCGAAATGGTCAACGGGGTTGAACTCTCCTCCTATCGCGGCGACATGGTCAACAGCCCTGACCCCGATGCGGCCGCTCGTATCCCTGATCCCCAGCGCATGGTGCAGGGCTATAACATGGCCGCTGCCACCCTCAATCTTCTGCGCGCCTATACCCGAGGCGGTTTTGCCGCCCTGCACCGCGTCCACGCCTGGAATCAGGAGTTCGTCGCCCAGTCGCCCATGGGGCGCTCCTATGAACGATTGGCCAAACATATCAGTCAGGCCATTCAGTTCATGGAGACCATCGGTATTCCCACCGACAATCCGCAGATCAATCAGGCCCAGTTCTTTACCTCCCATGAGGCCCTGCTACTGGGCTACGAAGAGGCTCTGACCCGGGAAGATTCGACCAAAGGTGGCTGGTACGACTGTTCTGCCCACATGCTGTGGATTGGTGAGCGCACCCGGCAGGTGGATGGGGCTCATGTCGAGTTTCTGCGCGGGGTGCTCAATCCCATCGGGGTCAAGATCGGCCCCGATTATGATATGGAGAATGTGAAACGGCTGATTACAACCCTGAATCCTGACAATGAGCCGGGCCGCTTAACCCTGATTACCCGTCTGGGAATGAAAAAAATTGATAAAGTCCTGCCGCCTCTACTGCGGGAAGTCAAAAAAGAGGGGTTCCATATTGTCTGGAGTTGCGACCCGATGCATGCCAACACCTATACGGCGGCCTCTGGACACAAAACTCGTAATTTCAATGATATCCTTTCAGAGATCACCTGTTTCTTTGAGATGCACTGGGCTGAGGGCACGATTCCCGGCGGTATCCATCTGGAGATGACCGGGGACAATGTCACGGAATGCACGGGCGGCGCCCGCAATATTATTGATACCGAGCTGGCCAATAACTACCTGACCACCTGCGATCCCCGGCTGAATGCGGAACAGAGCCTGGAGGTTGCCTTCCAGATTGCCGAGATGATTCGCAGTTAAGAATGTGGAAGAAACGGTCAGGGCAGGGGGCTTTCAGGAAACAGCATGATCACCATCACCGAAGATCTGGCCCTTGCCGACCATGAGGTTGACCTCCATTTTATCAGGGCCAGCGGCGCCGGCGGCCAGAATGTCAACAAGGTGGCCACGGCGGTTCATCTGCGCTTTGACATTCGGGCCTCGTCACTGCCAGCCGCCTGTAAGGAGCGACTGCTGGCTCATGGCGATCAGCGGCTGACCCAGGACGGCATTCTGGTGCTCAAGGCCCAGCAGTATCGGACGCAAGAGAAAAATAAAGAAGATGCCCTGGTTCGTTTACGGCAGATCATTCAAGCCGCCCTGTTTACCCCCATGCCCCGCCGCCCCACCCGACCGGGCCGCGCCGTCCATAAAAAACGGCTGGAGATGAAAAAAAAGCGGGGGGCCACCAAGGCCCTGCGCGGAAAGGTTCATGAACAGTAACTCTCCATCCCCCGATTACTCCCCCTATTATCCCTTGTGGAGTCGGCAGCTTCTCAGCGAGTTCGACACCATCAACTGGCAATATGGCCTGCGACTGAAAACGCCGCTCTTTGCCATCAGCGAGTCCCGCCACGGTTATGGTTCCTGGCAGGCGGCGACGCGCACCATCAGCCTCAGTGTGCACCTGATTGTCCATTTTTCCTGGGATGTCTCGTGCATGATCTTGAAACATGAGATTGCCCATCAGATCTGCTCGGAACGATTTTTCGCGGACAATGAAGGGCATGGCCCCCGTTTCCAGCAGGCCTGCGACCTGCTGGGTCTGCCCCCGGCCTTTCGTCTGGCCGCCGGTGATCTGCCCGAGGGGATAAGAATTGAGGGCTCAGGAAATCTGGTCACCGAGAAGGCCCGTCTGGTTATCCGTAAGGTTGGCAAGTTGCTGGCCCTGGCCAACTCGACCAATGAGCACGAGGCCGCCCTGGCCATGAAAAAGGCCGGCCAACTGATGGCTCGCCACAATATTCAGCAGATTCAGGAGGATAAGAAGTCTGAGTTCCAATCTCTGGTTATTAAGACGGACCGCCAAAGGATTGAGGGCTGGCAGAACAGAATCAGCATGATTCTCCTGCGCTTTTTCTTTGTCAAGGTGGTTACTTCCACCCTCTATGATCCGCTTCGTACCTCGTCGCATAAGACCATCCTGCTTTTCGGTCGCGCTGAAAATGTTGAAATTGCCCATTATTGCTACCAATTTCTCTCTCGCCAGATTGTCGCGCTCTGGCGGGAAAATCGTTCCCGTCTTGGCCGGAATGGGGTCCGGGCCCGTAACAGTTATTATCTGGGGGTTTTGCAGGGGTTTTACGAGCAATTGCAACAGAAGGAGGAAGGGGTTGGGCCACAGAATTCCCAGGGACAGGATGATTCTCTTCCCAAAAACAGCCCTGAGGCAGTGGGCGGTGACGATAAAAGCGCCGGGATCAGGGCCTTGGTCGTTGCTGAAGATCAGGCATTAGCGCAATTTGTGGAGAGGTATTGTCCACGACTACGGCATCGTTCCAGTCGTGGGGCAATGGTCTATCAGGAAATCTACGAACAAGGCCGGGTTGAAGGCCAGCGCCTGAGTATGAGGGACGGGGTCGGGGCGGGGGGGGAGGCGGGGTCAGACTTGACAATTGGGCATTTTGCTTAATTTCTTCCTGACCTTCTCCACCCGCTTGGTCAGGCTGCGATCTTCGGATAACCGTTTTCGCAAGCGGCTGGCCGCCTGGCTAACTCCCGATAATTCCCGCTGAAAAATTCCGGCCAGATCGGTTAATTTCAAGTGGGGGGCGCCAAGAACAAACAAGGCGGCAACGGCTCTGGCTTCGGAACCTTGCCGATGCTTGCCCGGCTCAGAGAGCGCGGAAGGCAGAATTTCGTAAATATCACAAACTGCGGTGATTATCTGCTCCAGAGAATGGCGTCTTCTAAACTGTTTTCCGGTCTTTTTCAGAACCTGTTCCACAAAAACGGCATCTCCCAGCATCCGCCCTTCGCTCGACCCATTGTGAAACTCCAGTCGCCTCTCTTCGTACTCCCCCTGATTCACAAAATCATCATAGAGCTTGATCGCCGCCTGTGGCTGGTCTGCAAACTGCCGCCATACCAAATCGGTGGTCAACCAGGGAATACTGACCTTGCCAGAATAGGCGTTATGAGAAGACCACTGGAACTCTTCGCAATGACTAACAATATTGGCCCTGACCGGATTGCAGTGGATATACCTGACCAGCTGGAGCAGGTAACTGTCGGCATCTATGAGAATTGCTCGGTATCTCCCCTGGAATAGATGCCCGGTTTCCTTGTTGATGACATGCACGAAGCGAGTGTAGCGAAAGCTGAGATTCTGAATGATCTTTGAGAGGGGTATTGCACCCACCTCCACGACCAGGTGGACATGATTGTTCATCAAACAGAAGGCGGGAATACGATGGCCGAATCTCTCCACCCCTTCCTGCAAGAGAAGGAGCATCTTGG
>DYNG01000224.1 GCA_020721165.1 Desulfocapsa sulfexigens | reverse complement strand
CGGGGCAGGGCAGGTGTCTCTGCTGGCGGAAGTACCTTTGCTTTTTGAAGTTGGATGGCAGGATGATTTTGACTGGGTGGTGGTGGTCTATGCCGATAATGCCTGCTGTGCCCGCCGTATCATGAGGCGGGATGGGGTCAGCCTGGACGAGGCCTTGCTCTCACTCCAGATTCAACTTCCTCTCTTTGACAAGGCCTGGCGGGCTGATTCCGTGATTGAAAATTCTGGCTCGTTAACGCAGACCTTGCTGCAACTCCACCATTTAGCGCACTTATGGAGCTGTCAGCAGGAGTTTTTTTAAAACTGACGAGCGATTTCTCATGAAAAAGATTGACTTTTTTTTTGATAGTTCGTATGTTTGCGCAGTCTACGAATGAATCCCTGCATTTACTCATCTGCATTTAATCCCGCTTGTTATTCATTTTTTTTGTGCGCCTCATGATCTGTTGTTGATGGAAGATCGAGAGTAAGGAAGAGTCGTGATTGAGTAAGGAAATCTTTTCTGTAAGTCACTTATCCCGTTTGTCAGAATTAGTCTTGTTGTGTCTCCCCTGTTTATTTGATGCATCTTCAGCAGATGCCCCCTTCTTTCATGCGATGGCCCTCCCGGCCCCTTGCGTGATATCGTGATCGCTGCTGGTTGGTGGTTTTAACTCTTCTTTACAGTTGGGCCTGATGCCGCTGGGTTAACATATTTTTTCAGTTTTATGCGTTCTGCCATCGCTTGAGCAATTAGCAGGAGATAGCAGAGAATCGTAAAAGAGCGTGTTGTGCTCTCTATTTTATTCCTCCCCTGTCAAAAATAACTTGGGAGATTCCCCGAGAGGAAAAGGTGTTGCAATGAATTTGGCTGAATTAAAGCTGAAGAAAATTGATGAGTTAGTTCGACTTGGCCAATCTCTGAAGATTGAGGATGTCAGTTCGCTACGCAAGCAGGAGTTGATTTTTGCCATTTTGCAGGCCCAGGCCGATGAGGACGGAAAGCTTCGGGGCAATGGCGTGTTGGAAATTTTACCGGATGGTTTTGGCTTCCTTCGGGCGCCCGATTATAACTATCTTCCTGGCCCCGATGATATTTATGTGTCTCCTTCCCAGATTCGTCGCCTGTCTTTACGGACCGGTGATACCATTGAGGGGCTGGTGCGGGCGCCCAAGGAGGGCGAACGATATTTTGCGCTGCTGAAGGTGGAATCCATCAACTTTGATCCCCCGGAGGCCGCCAAAACCAAGACCCTTTTTGCCAACCTGACCCCTCTGCATCCCGAGGAAAAGCTCAATCTGGAATGGCAGCCTGATAATTACTCCATGCGTCTGATTGATATGATGTCGCCGATTGGCAAGGGTCAGCGCGGTTTAATTGTCGCTCCTCCCCGTACCGGCAAGACCGTTCTTATGCAGAAGATGGCGAACTCCATCGTCAAGAATCACCCTGAAGTTTATCTGATTGTTCTGCTCATTGATGAGCGACCCGAGGAAGTGACGGAAATGACCCGATCGGTTCAATCAGCAGAAGTGGTCAGTTCCACTTTTGATGAACCGCCGCAACGACATATTCAGGTGGCGGAGATGGTGCTGGAAAAGGCCATTCGCCTGGTGGAACATAAAAAGGATGTCGTGATCCTGCTTGACAGTATAACGCGCTTGGCTCGGGCCTATAATACTGTCACGCCTTCCAGTGGCAAGATTCTGTCTGGCGGCGTGGAAGCCAACGCCCTGCAGAAACCAAAGCGATTTTTTGGGGCGGCCAGAAATATCGAGGAAGGCGGCAGTTTGACGATTATTGCCTCGGCCCTGATAGAGACCGGCAGCCGCATGGATGAGGTTATTTTTGAGGAGTTCAAAGGGACGGGCAATATGGAGCTGGTTCTTGATCGTAAGATGGCGGAAAAAAGAATTTTTCCAGCCATTGATGTGAAAAAATCCGGGACCCGCAAAGAAGATCTGCTACTGGATGCGGATACCCTGAATCGGGTTTGGATTTTGCGCAAGCTGCTCAGCGCCATGAATCCGGCGGATGGAGTCGAATTTTTGATTGATAAAATGAAGCATCATAAAACCAATAAAGACTTTTTTGAGTCCATGAATAGCTGATTCGAGTTGCTTTTAAGTTTTTATTGAAATTATTTAGTGTTTTAGTATAATACAAGATTCTTTTGTGATAAGTATCCCCGTGTTGGGCGGGGAAAATGGTGTTGTGCATTATTCAAGATCGCCTGCCTTGTGGTCAGGTCTGTGCCGGAGAAATAAATTATGAAGAAAGATATCCATCCAGAGTATTTTACCATAAAAGCTGTGTGTGCCTGTGGCAATGAGGTTGAATTGGGCACGAATCGTCAGGAAATGAAGGTTGAAATTTGCGCGGCCTGTCATCCTTTTTTCACGGGCAAGCAAAAGGTACTGGATACTGCTGGCCGTATTGATAAATTTAATAAAAGATACGCCAAACATTTCGAAAATAAAAAGGCGTAAGCCGTTGTAAAGAAATAACTATAACGATCTCATATCGTAAGCGGCATCAGGAGCCGTAAAGAGATAGATAAAATCGTAATGATTATTTCTTAACGGCCCTCATGATGGATGGGCGTTGTTTGAGCCCGGTTCCGTCTTTTTAGTGATTGCCATATCAGGGTCCACAGCAATGGATAGCATCGCTGTGGACTTTTTTTTTCTATCGGTATCGGTTGCTTTGAAATTCCATGTTTGATACGATTGACGAATTGCAGGAAAAAATTGCCCATCTTGAGGGACGGCTCTCTGATCCCTCACTGATGGCCGATCAGCAGGCCTATCAAAAAGTGGCGAGGGAGCACTCCCAGGTGGGCAAAATGCTGGTTCTGCATACGAAATATCAAGAGGTTGTTGCTGATATTGCCAGTAGCCGTCAACTCTTGCAGGACGATGAGGATGAGGAATTGCAAGAGATGGCCCGGGCGGAGATTGAGGAGTTGCAAGCTCAGGAAAGAGGTTTGCAGCAGGAAATCCGGCTGATGCTTCTTCCCAAAGACCCGAACGATGATCGTAACATCTTTTTAGAAATTCGGGCGGGAACCGGTGGTGATGAGGCGGCTCTTTTTGTCGGGGATCTTTTTCGGATGTATTCCCGCTTTGCTGAATCACAAGGGTGGAAGGTAGAAGTGATGGCCTCCAGTCCCTTGGGAACAGGCGGGTTCAAAGAGATTATCGTCCTTATCAGCGGTGATCA
>DYNG01000223.1 GCA_020721165.1 Desulfocapsa sulfexigens | reverse complement strand
AGCAATTAAAGATTATTGCGCGGGTGCTTTTGGCGGTTCTGGTGGAGCAGGCGGTGGCGGGCGCTGCTGTTTCAGTGCCCAGTGCGGTGGGGCCGTTGCCGTTCATCATCATGCCACGGCCACAGCCACCTCGATGGGGGCCCATCATTCCTGCTCCCATGCAACCTCTGCCTCCCATCAACTCCTGTACTCCCGCCTCTTTTGCTTTGCCTTGCATGGTTTCACGCAGATCGAAAAGTTCCCCGGCTAACTGGGCAGCCTTGGCAGGATCCGGATTGGCGGACTCCAAAATCGCTCGTTCTTCGGCATGTTTCATCATCATCTGCCGACGAAGGGCCTTGGTGTCTTCGTGAAACTTGTCAATTTTTGCCTGGGAAGCGGCGTCCAGTTGCTGGTATTGCGGACATCCTTTTTGTGGGCCTGCTCCCATACCCATGCCTTTATTGGCGGCATCTGCCTGTTGCCAACCAATAACGCCCATACCTATAACCAGAGCGGTAACAACGAACATTTTTTTCATGGTGTGTCTCCTCAATAGAATGAAATGGTGAATAGCGTTTTCATTCTATTGATGCAAATCCTGGGCCAGAATTGTTGTCAATGTTATAATGCTATGAATTTGTTTATAGAAATCAGTTTTCTTTGTGATTTCTTGATTGGGCGACAAGGGCTGGTCTCATGAAAGAGTTTCTTTTTTATCCACTTTTCGTTTTGCATGTGCATCTTTTTTACCCACTGCCTGTTATTCGATGCGGATTCCTCCAAACCCTCCTTCTTCTGTCTCATCTTCCTGGTTGTCATCCAATGAGACGGCAGGTTCTCGCCAACTGTTGTCTCGTTCATGCTCAGTTTCGACAACGGGTATTGTTTCGGTATTTATTGAAACTTCTCGTTGTTCTGTCTCTTTTTGAGTGTGTATCGGTGCTGATTCGATGGTCGGTTCGTGTCCAGCGATGGGAGCATAACTGCGACCCAGAGGTTGCTTGAATATGGCCATGAGTCCGTCCTGCATGGCAAAAAGAGATACCAGTTCCCATCCTTGCTGACCATATTCATTTAACGATTGTTCGACTTCCAGCTCATCAAGAAAGGAATTTCTCAGTAATCCTTCTTTTTTAAGCTCGTATTGAACGGTTTTGTAATTCCATTGCATAATCTCTGTTTCTCCCTGACCGGTTAGCTGTTTTTGGGATAATCAAAAAAAACTCTTTTTCCTGTATTTTTGCGTAATTTTATCCAGGAAGTGGTCACAAATTCCAGAGCCACAATGCCGCAGGTGGGAAGAGATTCAATGGTCTCAACACCTTGTTTTGTCAGCATGTTTGAGATTTCGGTGATGGTTGGATTATGGCCCACAATCATCAGACTACTTACGGTATCGGGGCATGATTGGATATCTCTGAGCAGATCGTCCAACACGGAAAAATAGAGGGCGCTTTCCTCCTTGATGTCGGAGAGAGGAAATCGCAAGGCCGAAGCCAAAAAGCGGGCTGTTTCTTTGGAGCGCAGGGCCGGACTGCACCAGATGGCATCGGCACTCACCCCCTTATTGACCAGTTTTTCTCCCATTTTTGGGGCATCGCGCCAGCCCCGTTTGTTTAAGGGCCTTTCCAGATCGGGAAGCGCTGGGTCATCCCAAGACGATTTGGCATGGCGGACCAGATAGAGAGTTTTCATAGTTGTGCGATTTTCCTCCATATTTCCAACCACAACTGATGATAGGCCTGGGCGGCAGATGAAGTGGGCACTGAAACCGCCACTGGCTGGCGGTGGATACCCATCTTTTCCACATCGGCAAGGTTGGGGATTTCCGTGGTCAAAAAAATTTTTTTCTGGCCAAATTTACTGATGGTTTCAGAGTGCATGTTTTTGCGCCGATCAACCAGGGAAAAAAATGCGGCCAGCTTCTTTCTGTTGATTTCAAGTTTGTCGGTGAGTTTGACCAGTTGCGCAAAGGAGAGGATGGACAGAGTGGTGGGAATCACTGGCGTCACCACCAGGTCAGCTGCCAGGAGAATATTTTCTGAGAGCAGGGTCATGTTGGGCGGACAGTCAAGGACTAAAACCTCATAGTCGTCTTTGATGCCGGCAAAGACCTTTTTCAGCCCTTTGACCGATTCGCCGCGGTCTTCAAGGGCAAGATCGAGGTTACGAAAAGAAAAATGGGTGGGCAGAAGGTCAAGATTCGGGAAATCTGTACCCCGGATAAAAGGGGCCAAATCCCCTTTGAGAAACTGTTTGCGATGGAAGCTGTCCTTGGGGCGGATACGATAATAGTAGCCAGCCGCCCCCTGGGGATCCAGATCGCAGAGCAGGGTGTTTTTGCCGCTGCGGGCACACTCATAGGCCAGGTTGACGGCGGTGGCAGTCTTACCCACTCCACCCTTGCTTGAATAGATGGCGATGATTTTCATGGTGAGTCACGAGCTTTGAAAGGAAGAGGACTCTGCTGAAGGCATGGATTCTTTATCAAAAAGACTGTGAAAAAGTGCGCTGTTTTCGGGGCTGGCAAACTGGGCAAAGGTCTGGGCAAATTTCTGGCGAATAAGCCCTTGTTCTTCATGGAGATGGGTGATCAGACCGCCCAGCGCCGAGGCTACCTTGATCGCCTTGGTCTGTTCCCAGCCGGTCAGATCATTCTGATAGCGTCCCAGCATATCCTGCTGTACCGAAAGGTCATTGAAACGACCCAGGTTGTCCTGCAATTTCTTCAATGATTTTACAATAATATCCAATTGTTCCAACGGAAAAAGGTTTCGATAAAATTCCAGCAGATAGCGAAGTTTTTTGGCCTCAATACGAAGGCTGTGCAGGTCGCTATCAGGACTCTGGGGGCCAATCAAACCGCCGTTTTTCTCAATGGCGCGCCAGCGCTTCCTGATGGCTTTGCCAGCCACCTCTTTACACGGCTCATGGCCAGCAGCCACAGAAGTCGAGGGGAGGGCGTTTTCAATGAAGTGACGCCACTGTTCCAAAAAATCGTGAAATACGGGGGATTGCAATGCGTTTCTTAGCTTTTTCTGTTCTCTGACCCGTTGTTGGGCCACGCCCTGAAAAAAAAGAGCGAGACCTTCCTGCAAGACTTCGGGCACCATTGCATGATACGCATCTTTATCAAGGAGATAGACATCCAGGTCACGGACGGGACCGGTCATTTCACCAATCTCCCGCCATTTCTGCAGAAAATGCGCGACGACAGGCGGCGGC
>DYNG01000222.1 GCA_020721165.1 Desulfocapsa sulfexigens | reverse complement strand
TCGCAACAAATGGCATGCGATCTGGATTGTCAGGGATGTGACTGAACGGAGAAAAAATGAGGAAGAGGCGCGCAAACAGCAACAGCAGCTTCAGCATGCCGACAAGATGATCTCTCTTGGCCTGCTGGTCTCGGGGGTCGCACATGAAATCAATAATCCCAACTCCATCGCCCTCCTGAATCTGCCGGTGCTGGCGCGGGCCTGGGAGAGTGTCAAGCCGATTCTTGATGAGTATTATCAGGAAAATGGGGATTTTGCCGTGGCCGGCGTCGAATATACCCTTATGCGCCAGCAGTTGCCCCGCGTCTGTGCGGAACTGGAAGAAAGCGCGGCCCGCATTCGCCAGATTGTGGTTGATCTGAAAGATTATGCGCGGGCGGAGACAACCGGACAGATGCAGGCGGTGGATATGAACAGTGTCGTGCAATCGGCGGTACGGCTCACTTCAACCAGTATTCAACGGGCCACCAAACAGTTTACGGCCGTGTATGCAGAGGGATTGCCGATGGTGCTGGGGAATCGGCAACGACTGGTCCAGGTCTTTATCAATCTCATTCAGAACAGTTGTGAGGCGCTTGGTGAAACAGGGCGGGCGATCCAGGTAACGACACGATATAACATTGAAAACGATGGAGTCGAAATTGTTGTCCATGATGAAGGAAGCGGGATCGCCCAAGAGGTGCTGAACAAGGTGACGGACCCGTTCTTTACCACCAAACGAAGCATGGGCGGCACAGGTCTTGGCCTGTCGGTCTCTGCGGGTATCGTCAAAGAGCATAATGGTATGATCCATTTTGATTCCGTGGTGAATCAGGGGACGGTGGTGGTGGTGAGCCTACCGGTGATGGTTAAGCCGGAAAAAAATGCGTAATTACCAATTAAAAAAAGACAGAGAAGAGGAATGAAAAATCTTTATCCTTCATTGCCGGTTTTGCTGGTTGATGACGAAGCCGCCTGGCTTAACAGTTTTAGTCTGTCCTTGCATTCAGCCGGGATTACCAATGTTATCACCTGTAATGATTCAAGAAAGGTTCTCGATCTTCTGCGCGGGCAGGAGGTCAGTGTGGTTGTTCTTGATCTGACCATGCCTCATCTGAGCGGCGATGAACTCCTGCCCCTGGTGGTCAACGATCATCCCGATCTCCCCGTGATTATTATCACAGGTCTCGATCAGGTGGAGACGGCGGTATCCTGTATGAAGCTGGGGGCCTATGATTTTTTTACCAAGGTTGCGGAGCAGAACCGGTTGACCACCGGGGTGCGGCGGGCCATTGAACTGGGCATGTTGCGGCGGGAAAACAGCTCGCTCAAGGAACATTTTTTTGGCGATACCCTGAAACATCCCGAGGCTTTTTCGGCGATTATGACCCACAACAAAGGGATGCATTCGATTTTTCAATATATCGAGGCCATTGCCACCACCTGTGAGCCGGTGCTGATTACCGGTGAGACCGGGGTCGGGAAAGAACTCATTGCTCAGGCCATCCATAAGCTCAGCGGCAAACAGGGTGAGTTTGTAGCCATGAATATTGCCGGCCTGGATGATGTCATGCTCAGTGATACCCTCTTCGGACATCGCAAGGGGGCCTATTCCGGCGCCGATTTGAATCGGAAGGGACTGATCGCCACGGCGGCGGATGGCACATTGTTTCTGGATGAAATCGGTGATCTGGGGCCAGGGGGGCAGGTCAAATTGTTGCGCCTGCTACAGGAACGGGAATATTACCCCTTGGGATCGGATGTGGCCCGCAACACCAACGCCCGTATGATTTTTGCCACCCATCAGAATCTTGAAGAACTGCAGGAGCGGGGCACATTCCGCCGGGATCTTTTTTTCCGGCTGCGAACCCATCTCGTTCATATTCCACCGTTGCGGGATCGTCTTGATGATCTTCCTCTGCTGCTGGATTTTTTTCTGGAGGACGGGGCGCGCAAGCTGGGCAAAAAAAAGCCGGCCTATCCCCGGGAACTGCTTATTCTGCTGGCCACTTATAACTATCCCGGCAATGTCCGGGAATTGCAGTCCATGGTCTTTGACGCCCTGTCCAAACACCAGAGTCATGGACTGAGCATGGATGTGTTTAAGGCCTATATCAATAAATCTGCTGTGGGATTGGATATTCCGCAGGTTATGCCATCGGGTGAGACGATTTTTGCGGCCCTTGACCGATTGCCGTCGTTAAAAGAATCAGGAAAGCTGCTGGTGCATGAGGCCCTGCATCGAACCCAGGGCAATCAGGCGCTTGCGGCCCAGATGCTTGGGATTACCCGCCAGGCCTTGAACTGGCGATTGAGGCAGGAGGACTGATAGGGAACAGTGAACCAAAGACCGGAAGGGAGAAGAGAGAAGAGGAGCTTGGTGAAAATGGAAAGAATTGAGTGTCGGTTGACGGGCTGTGTGGTTGATTTTGAGCAGGGCAAGGCGATTGCCAGGATTATTGCGGAGGCCGACAATCCCTTGGCAACCCTGATGTCCTGGTGTGATCGGGACAAAGGGGCGCATTCTCCCCACTGTCTGCAATGTGAGATTAAAGGCGAACCGGGCTGGGAGGTCTATGGCCGAAACCATGATGGCCGGGTGCGCATCAGTATTGATGACGACCGTTTTGTCTTTATCTATTCGTGAAAGACTCTCGCAGGTAAGCGAAGACTCCGAAATGATGGTTTTCGTTCAAAACCGAGGCACGCAAAAAGAAATTACCGCAGGCATATATTTGATATTCCAGGGATAAAATTTTGGGTGTAACAAAGCGTTTGGGCGAAAAGACCATTTCGGAGTCTTCGCTTACCTGCAAGAGACTCGTGAAAGGACGATGGTAATGATTGCGTTTCCGTTCCTGCGCGAATCCTGTTTCAAGTCTCCATTCCACCGCGCCCAGGTCCCACGCGCAGGATATTTCCAGATAAACCGGGGCGCAGGCTTGAATCACGAGGGCCAGGACGGCCAAGAAAGCATGAAAAATAAATTCTCCCCTTTCTGTGCCGCAAGGCTATCCCCGAAACACGCCAGCAATGCGCCAAGGGCTTGAATCATAAGATGTTCTCCAAAAACTGGATATCCTTTCATTCTGGATGATATGCAAAAAAGCAATTTTTAGAGCATATTGAATTTTCCAGGATTATTTAACGAAATTTTGGTATCTTATCAAAAATTCTCAGGTCGGCAATGTGAAGAGCTTGAGTTTGTCGGTAGAGGAAACATCCCGCACTCCATGCGAGT
>DYNG01000221.1 GCA_020721165.1 Desulfocapsa sulfexigens | reverse complement strand
TAAAATTTAAATTAGCTTAAATTGTAGGTTGTTTTTGGGAATCTGCAAGTGGCTCTATTATAAACCTATTTCTTTCTTTGATGTCTTTTGCTATAGACAATATCTTTCTTAGTTTTTCTTCATTTGGTTTTTTGCCTCTATTTGGAGCTTCCACCAGACTCGAAGCAGTTTTTAGCTCTTGGAGTTGTGAACTATCAGCGATTGAATTTAAAAATGCTTTTATTGCCTCTTTGTCATCTTTGTATTTTTGTATTATCCACGAATCGAATACGAACAGAATAGATACTTAAATTATCTTAGTAAAAAACTGTTAGAATTATTATGTTTTTATGGTTTTTTAAGGTGGTAACTGGCCCCTTTGCCTTGCCTGCAAGAGTTCTCGATGTGTCTGTTTAATGATCGATCAGCTTAACAGACCGGCGCTGATAGCGCTGTGACCGCCCGTGAGATACTCAGGATTAGTGATCCCATAAATTTTATAAAGCGTAGCAGCGACACTGGCAGGCTCAAACCAGTAAGTGCCTGATTTGGGCTTGAGATACATTCTGTTGATGGAATCAGAGATATCAATAACCGTTTCACCCACGACACCAACATGGTTGAAGTAGTTTTTCCCACCAAACACATAGAGGTTCTGAAGGTTTCCGTGGTCCCACCCAAGAGCGTTGTTGAGGTTGACATTTCTGCCGAACTCACCCCAGACCATAATATTGATATCCCCGTCTTTTCCTTCGGCTTTGATATGATTGACTGCAATCCTGATGGCACTGAACAGCTCTTCCATACGCATAGGATAATCCCTTGCTTCATTATGATCATCCCAGCCGCCCAGACCGCCGTTACCCAGTGAAATGATCTTCGTATCGGGATTGTTTGACATGATCTTGATGGCTGTTTCGAGATTTTCGGCAAACTGATTGTCAGGGTATGTGATGCCCTCCGGGGTCGGGGAATTTTTCATAGTGTTGATGAAAATATCCAGTTCCACTCTTTTGTCAAAATTCTCCTTGATTTTGCCGACCCTGTTTGTCCTCTGGCCAAGAATGTCCATTGCCCTATCAAGCAAAGCTCTTTGGCTTGTATACTCTTTCCAGCTTTTACCTTCCCTCTCTTCGTCTGTATAGTAAAACCACTGGTTCTCATCATGTCTTGCATAAGGATTGCTGAGATCAGAGTTCAGTGCAGTGGGCTTCAAAAAGCTTTGCATCGTAAAATCAGGGGCGCCGAAGAATGTCGATTCTCCTTCCATTGTAAGAAAAGGGAGTTTCGTATTTGCATTAATCGCACCGTTTTGATAGAGTGTATTGGCGATAATGGAGAAGATGCCGGCAGTATCTTCATCGTTGAGGACCCCACGCTGGTTTTGAGAGACGCAGTTACCGTGAGAACGATTCCCTTCATCATCCCTGATCTTGCTGTAGCATGTACGGAAGATATTCATATCCCCGCTTGCGAGGAGTTCCTCCATGATCGTGCCGCCGGCTTCCTGCCAGAAGCCGTTCGCCGTCGCCGTGACACCCCTGAAGTAGTTGTCATAACTGCTTTGGGAGTTCGCCTTGATCTGTGCAATATTGGTCAGGTTGCCTCCTAACTCTGATGGTCCCCCGTAGAGAAAGACCATGATCGTCTGGGCATTATTGCTGTTGTAAATGCCTGCATCAAATCCTACTTGGCCAAAATCGATCGGTGCCGCCGCCGAAAGAGCGGGGAACAAGAATCCGGCCGTTACCAAACTGGTAGTTTTCAAAAAATTTCTTCTGTTCATTTTTATTGTACCTTTTCAAATCTGTATGTCTGAGAGAGTCTCGAGATATAATCCATAATCACTATCGAAGCCCATATGCGCTCTTCTAACGGGTTGTCATCGGCTTTGAATAATTCGAAATCTCTGCTGTATGTCCCGTCATCCTTCAGCATGTGACCTCTAAAGAGGTTTTTCTCCTCTGTGCTGGCCCTTCTGGCTATCGTGGAAAGGAAAAGATGGTCGATCAGCGTATCAAGTATCCGCTGATACTCATAGGACGAGATCCCCTCAAAAAGCTCATCTTTGATTAAATCTTCCGGAATCCATCCGCCTGACCACTCATTTGCATTTCTGATCAACACATTTTCCCTGATAAATTTGTGGTAAGTGATAAATGACTGGGTATCCAAAGGAACTTCTGTATATTTTCCGAGTTTGTACTTCATGGGGGCCTGGTTCATCTCGGTAAGAGCTCTTGCAAATTCACTGAAAAAGTCTCTGCGATGCTGGAAGTGGATCTTTTTGCTAAGTGAATAGAAGAGCTCTTCCGCACTCTTGGGTTTATCCGAATCTAAAAGGTATGTCTTGGAAAAGACGATCTGCAGCAAAATATCCTGCCAGGTCTGGGGATTGCTTGAGACGATAGTGTTGACAATTGAACTCTTCTGTTGCGGAGTGAATGTCGGGAAATAGACATCTACCAGCCTCCCGGTCACACCTACATTGAAATCAGGGGACTTTACAAGTTCCCTATAAAAATCAAAACCAGTCGTAATCGTCACCCCGAACAATTGCAGCGGCTTGGTATTTTCATCCAAACCGATGACCAGGGTGTCATTGTCTCGGTCCAGTTTCCAGTTCTTCAGCGCCTGCCCAGCGATCGGTACATGCTTGTCATCAAAATCAAGCAGATAGATTTCCATCATCTCACGGCCGTTGTCTTCCGGGCTTCTGAACCTTCTCCAGTTGTCATCGCTGATCATATGCAGAAATGTCGTATAGCTTGCTGACATCTCCTCTCTAAAACTCCGCACTAAAGCACTATAAACCCTGTCAATATTCGGCGCATGCGAAGATTCAAGCTCATATGCCGGGGAAAACATGATCGTAGAGGTCAGAACATAGGCGCTCCAATAATCGATATAGTGGCTGTCAAGATGCTCCATAGCATAGAATCTTGCCAGGATTCTAGAGACTTCGGCAGATCCAGACGGCCAGCTTGAATAGGAAAATTCCGATTCGTCGCCACTGCTGTCACTGAGTCGTGTCTCTATCTTTTCTAGATCGTTTTTCTGCTCTTTCAGCATTGTCTGAATGGTGGATATGAAACTGCCGGAACCGATCAATGTTTCCATTTCAGCCCTGGGCATCCCATAATAGAGTGTACTGAGTAGCTTATCCGCAATTATCTCTTTTTGTGCGGCGTTGAGCGCATTGAACTCGCTGTCACTCAGCGAAGCAAGCCGATAGGAAACCG
>DYNG01000220.1 GCA_020721165.1 Desulfocapsa sulfexigens | reverse complement strand
CGAGTTCTGGGCGCACGGGGGCACTTTGGGGACGGGGGCGAAGCGCTACGATATCATTGTGGACGGCAACCCCGCCACCTTCATCCGACAGCAACGCTACCTCTGGCTGGTTTCGGGAAGCTGGCAAAAATACTCCGTCCCTCTCAGCCATCTGGGGAACCCCGCCACGATTTCTTCGATCAAATTTTTGCCCGACGGCTGGTTTGCCTCGATCTATGTGGACGACATCAAGCTCGCTTCGGGCGCACACGAAACTTTTTTACTGACACCCAAACCGCCTGAAATTCTCTACGACGGCGGGTTTGAGGAGGGAGCCAACGGGCAATACACGATGAGAGCCAAAGTGGAGAGTGTCACCTCCCCTGTTCACTCCGGCAAGTATGCGCTCCGTGTGTATGATCGCCCGCAGGGACCGGGATTGGGATGGACGGGACCCGATTTTGAACCCACCCCTTTTTATCACGAATTTGGGGCTGGCTGGTATGAGATTTCCGCTTGGTTCCGGCTCCCCGACGGGGTGGATCGAAAAGCCAAATGCTCCATCATGACGGAGATGATTTACTACGATACCCAAGATACCTCGCACGGAAAGGAAAAGGTCGTCGGCAAGAATAGTGCCGAAGTGGGCACGGAATGGACGGAAGTCAAATTTCGGGTAAAGATCAAAACGGGTAAATACGCGGCAGTATTCAAAGTGCTTCCTGTCGCTGATTCAGATACGCCGGAATATTTTTTGGACGATGTGAGCTTTCGCAAAATCCCTGCTCCTGATGGTGGAGACAAAGGCGAGTGCGCCAACACCATTTCGCACATTCCCGTTACAGCTTCTCAGGGAGATATTTCTGCTCTTTTCACGATAAGCACCATCGGAAAAAGGGGGAGCGGGAACGGGGAGTTTGTTTTTCCCAGAGGCGTGTCCTGCGACGAAAAAGGGCAGATTTGGGTCTCCGACACCGATAACCATCGGGTGCAAAGGATGGATGCCGGAGCCCAATGGCAAATTTTCGGGAAACAGGGGAAAGGCGAAGGAGAACTCTCTTTTCCGTGCTCCATCGCTACCGACGGGCAAGACGGCTTTTTTCTGGTGGACTCCGGCAACTCCCGGATCGTCAGTTTCTCTGGTGGAAAATGGAAAACCGTCCACGAAGCAGGAGCGTTTGACTACGCCGCCGCCACCAACAAAAACTGCATGATCCCGTTGCGCACACAAGGCATCGCCTATCGCGCCAAGCTGGGACTGCTCGCGACGGAACTCTGGTTTTCGCGGGTTCTGCTCATGGGCGATTCCGGAAAATGGGATGTCCTCAACCCCATCGAAAAAAACAAACGGGCGGAGGGTGGCGGGATCACGGCTGGGATCAGCGAAGGCAAGGTGGATATGCCCAGAGGTGTTTGCGCGGATGAAAAAGGCAACATCTTCGTCGCCGATACGGGCAACCACCGCATCCAGATGCGCGACCCGCAAGGCAACTGGAAGGTGCTGGCTGGTCTCTCTCCAGAAACGACCAAGTGTTTCGCCCCCGAAGGCCTCGGTGCCAGCAGTGAACCTGGAAAGTTTAATCTGCCGAAAGCCCTGGCGGTGGACTCCAAAGGGAATTTGTTTGTCGCCGATTCTGGCAATCATCGCATCCAGATGCGTGATGCAAAAAGCGGCGCGTGGACGGCTTTCGGCAAACAGGGTTCAGGAGCAGGGGAATTTGACGGGCCCGAGGCGATAGCGATTGATGCCAAGGACAACATTTACATCGCCGACACCCGAAATCACCGGATCGTAAAACTGACCAAAAAATAGGATGTTCTTCTCCGTCACCCCGAAATCACCAAGGAAAAATATGAACCAGAAAAATATAGTTGTGAATCAAGTCGGCAATCGTTGGGTTCAACTCGGCAGTCGGGTGGCTGGCTGGGCGGTGCTCGCGGTGGCCATGGGGTCGGGGACACCGCTCCACAGTGCCACGACGATCGAGATCACCGACGCGGTGGTGGTCAAGGACTGCAAACCTTTCGGTATCAATGTGGGCAACGGCTCGTATTACGGTGGCCCGATGCTGAAAAAAATAGTGCAGGAAAACTTTGAAGGCTCGCTTTACCGTCAAGTCCATACGGGTCCATTGCAAGATGCCAATGGCATGCACAGCGCGATCAATACGGCGGTCAATAAGCAGACGGGTAAACCTCTGCCGTGGTATGGTATTCTCAAGGGAGCTGACTTTACCATCATCTCGGGGCCGGCTCGCTGGACAAAGGGCAAGATCAAGGAGATCGAACCCAAAGACTACGAGCAGGGAGGGAAACCGAAAGGGGGGTCTTGGTTCTCGTTTGAAAATCCTGTGCCGATGCCGCCGGAAAATCCTGTTTTTACTTCGGATAAAGATCAGGTGGCCGGGATGCTCGTGGAGAACTTAACCAAAGTGAATGAAGGGTTTGTAGGCGTGAGTTCCTCCTTCAACGCCCAAGGCAACTGCTATGCCCATTCCGAAACCCGCACGGGCGGCTTCGGCTATGCGTCTGCCTGCATTGACCCCAAGCCCCCCCAAGCGACCGAAGGAAATGATGGCGGAGACGAGGAAGAGGAAGGCAAGAAAAAGCCGACAGACAAGGAAAAGAAAGGGGGCTCGATGGTCTTTACCATGCCCTACCAGTTCTGGATGGAAAATAATACCACTTGGAATTTTCATTGCTGGATGAAAGCTAAGGAAGCGGGTGCAAAAGTGAAAATCGGCGACAAAAAATATGCGCCTGTCCAAGAAATCACCCTCACTCCTGAATGGAAAAAATACGAGCTTGTGTTCAAGGTTGACAAGGTTGAAGAACCGAAAGATTGCGCCGATAAAACATCGGTCAAGTTTGTGGTAGAACCTGTCGGAGGAGCGATTTTGCTAGATGATGTAGAAATCTGGCGGGATGGTGAAAAAAATCCCACCCCCTTCACCGATCAGGTAGTGGACATCCTCAAGGAATTGCAGGTCAATTCGTTTCGCCGAGTCAACATGGGCGGCGATACGATGGAAAACTTCCTGAACCCCAGCCTCAAGAAATACCGCTTTGAAAACAGCGTGTTTGTTCCCTTGGGACCGAAGGGCAAACAAACCAAAGACCCCTACTCGCTCCACGATGTATTAGTCCTGTGCGAATATCTCAATATAGAGCCTTGGTGGTGTTTGCCGGGCAATTTGCAGATTGAGGAAATGGATCTGCTCATGGAGCATCTCGGTGGTCCCGAAACGACAAAAGGCGGAAAA
>DYNG01000219.1 GCA_020721165.1 Desulfocapsa sulfexigens | reverse complement strand
ACTTTTTTGACAATGTGGCCGCGCCGGTACGAGTGATCAATAATCTGTTGCAAGGGAAACTGGCTGGCACCGGGGTAGAAACGACTCGCTTTCTGCTCAATTCCACCGTCGGCGTTCTGGGATTGGGCGATCCGGCCCTCACCTCTTTTGACCTGCGCCCCAGTCCGGAGGATTTTGGCCAGACCCTGGGGGTCTGGGGTGTTGGCGAGGGGGCCTATCTCTACCTGCCCATCATCGGGCCCTCAAGCCTACGAGACTCCGTTGGTTTTGTCGGCAACACCCTGGCCCATCCCGCCACCTATGTCTGTGACTCGTATCTGGAAGCGGGGGGGTATTACAGCGCCGAAAAAACCAACCTCTTATCGCTGAACCCTGACCTGTATGAAGACATGAAGCGCTATTCCCTGGATCCTTACATTTCCATGCGGCAGGTCTATCTGGAATATCGCCGCAATAAGGTTGCCGACCACGAGGCGCAGGATAATGTCATGGAAAAAATGCGATAAGGACACCTTGAAGAAATCAGCGAACCGTTCAACCTTTTGCCGGAGAGAAATATAATGAATGTAAAACAAAAAAGGGGCGTTACTGCCTGCCTGCTGTTCATGTCCGCCTGGATAATTTTCATCAGTAATGCCACCGCCGCAGCGGGCCCCACCGAACAGCTCAAACCAACGCTCAGCAGCCTGATCGCCATTCTGGGGGATGCTTCATTAAAGGGCGAGGAACATAAAATTGAGCGCCGTGCAAGAATCATGGAACGGGTGAAACAGTCCTTTGATTTTCGCGAGATGTCGCAGCGGGTGGTGGGCAAGGAGTGGAAATCATTGTCATCGGCAAAACAGGATCATTTCCAGGAGTTGTTCACAAAACTGCTGGAAAATGCCTATATCGGTAAATTTGAAGGCTATTCCGGCAAGGAGGTCCAATATCTCGGGGAGCGCGTCAAGGAGGAGCGGGCCATCGTCTCGACCCAGATTGAAAATAACGGGCAATTGATCCCCGTTGACTATATCATGACCGCCAAGGCCGACACATGGCTGGTCTATGATATCAATATTGAAGGGGTGAGTCTGGTGCGCAACTATATGGAACAGTTCAAATCCATCCTTCGTAATGAGAAGTTTGACGGGTTGATAAAATTGCTGGAGGAAAAAAATCTAAGTTTTCAATAAGCCCACCCTAAAAAACTCCAGGGCATTTCTGGATTTTTTTATGGCCTTTTATGAAAAAATTGTTTATTTTCTTTCATTTTGTGTTTCATATTTGCTAAACGAGTCGCTTTATAACGACTCTTTTCGATGCGAAGTGAATCATCCGTATCATTACAAGCAATGAATTTAATTGCTTCTTTTTGCTTTTTGACTGGAGGACGACATGGCTTTACCCAAAAGACGACATTCACATTCCCGAACCCGTAAACGACGGTCACACGATGCCCTCAGCGCCCCTGGCATGTCCACCTGCGCTGAATGCGGAGCACCCAAACAGCCCCATCGCCTGTGCGCCAGTTGCGGCAAATATAAGGGGCGGACGGTGGTCAGCCTCGATATTGATACGGCCGAATAGGTTCATCGTCCATGCGGATTGCCCTGGATGCCATGGGCGGCGATCATGGCCCCGAGGAGCTGATTGACGGGGCTTTGCTCGCCCTCAGGCAGGATAATCTGCATGTAACCCTGGTGGGCAATCAGCAGGTTGTGCAGGCTCACCTTGATCGCCAGCAACTCCTCCCGACCGAGCTGGCGCGGCTTCAGGTTGTTCACGCCTCTGAGGTGGTGGAGATGGGCGAATCGCCCGTGGACGCCATTCGTCGTAAAAAAGACGCCTCGGTCATGGTTGCCTTTGACCTGGTGCGACAAGGCCGGGTTGATGCCGCCGTCAGCGCTGGCAATTCCGGGGCAACCATGGCGGCCGCAGTTCGTAAGCTGGGCCGCATGGAACATGTCGCCCGCCCGGGCATCGCCACTGTTTTTCCCACCCTGCAAAAGCCGGTCGTGATGATGGATGTGGGGGCCAATGTGGATTGCCGCCCTCAACACCTTTGTCAGTTTGCCGTCATGGCCTCGGCATTTTCTCATATCTTCAACATTGATCACCCCCGGATTGGCCTTCTCAGCATTGGCGAAGAGGTCGGCAAAGGGAATCTGCTGGTCAAAGAAACTTACGACCGCCTGGCCGCCAGCTCTCTCAACTTTATTGGCAATGTGGAGGGTCGTGATGTGTTTCAGGGCGAGGTGGATGTTATTGTCTGCGATGGTTTTGTGGGCAACATCTGCCTCAAGGTCAGCGAAGGACTGGCCAGCGCCGCCATGCAGATGCTGAAAGGGGAAATTATGAAATCGCCGCTGGCAAAACTGGGCTATCTGCTGGCCCGCCCCGCCTTCCGGGCCTTTGCCAAACGGGTTGATTATGCGGAATACGGAGGAGCCCCGCTCTTGGGGGTGAACGGCATTGCCATCATCTGTCATGGCAAGTCCAGCGCCGAGGCCATTAAAAACGCCATCCTGGAGGCAGCTCAGATGGTGAAAAAACAGGTCATCTCGAAAATTGGCGCCGGACTGGCCGCCAATGCCCAGGACGAAGAGGTGGAAGACTGATGGCCACCGCAATTCTTGGCACTGGGGCCTGTTTGCCGGAGCGGGTATTGAGCAATCAGGATCTGGAACGACTGGTGGATACCAGTGATGAATGGATTCGCACCCGCACCGGCATTGTTACCCGACGGATTGGCGGCCCCGAAGACGCGACCTGGCAGCTGGCAGCTCGAGCCGCTGCGCAGGCCTTGAACGAGGCCGGTTTGACTGCCGATGCCATTGATGGGATTATCGTTGCCACCATCTCCTCACACATGATCATGCCCTCCTGTGCCTGTTTTGTGCAAAAAGAGCTGGGGGCACAGCGGGCCTTTGCCTTTGATATCAATGCCGCCTGCTCGGGATTTGTCTATGCCCTTGATCTGGCTGATAAATATGTCAAGGCCGCCCCTGACCGAAAGTTTCTCGTTATCGGAGCGGAGACCCTTTCCACCCGCATCAACTGGCAGGATCGCAACACCTGCGTCATCTTCGGCGATGGCGCCGGCGCGGTGGTCCTGGGCAATGTTTCCGGTGATCGGGGAATCATCGGCGCCAGACTCGGTTCCGATGGCAATCTCTGGAAACTTCTGCACATGCATACTGCTCCCAGCTGTAATCCTGCGCTGACCCAGGCCGACAATCCCGGAGCCTATATCCTGATGGAG
>DYNG01000218.1 GCA_020721165.1 Desulfocapsa sulfexigens | reverse complement strand
TTCACCGGCGGCCACCTCCATATTGACCAGCTTGAGGGCATCAACGGCCGTTTCCCCTGACCCGTAGCGCTTGCTGACCCCTTCAAGACGAATTCTTCGTTTCATTTCAAGCTCCTTTCCAGCCTCTTTCAAGCGCCGATGGCATCAGCCGGATCAACCTTCAGGGCGGCCTGGATGGCAAGCAGGCTGGCCAGAACACAGATCACCACCACCACCACAAAGGCCCGCAGGGCATCTTGCGGCAATAACAGAACAAATTTGGGAAATATCGGCGCCAGAAACGAGGCCACGATCTTGCCGACCACAAAGCCAATAATCCCAAGGGCCACCGACTGCTGCATAATCATGGAGGCGATGGTGCGGTTGCGGGTGCCAATCAGTTTGAGCACCGCGATCTCGCGGATCTTGCCCAGGGTCATGGTGTAAATGATAAAGGCGACAATGGCGCCGCTGACGATGGTGAGAATAACCAGAAACATGCCGATTTGGCGGGCGGAAGTAGAAATCAGCTTGGCCACCAGAATCTCTCTCATCTGCTCCCTGGTATAGACCTGCAGGTGTTGCCAGCGGCGGATGGGTGCGGCCACCTCTTCCGGCAGAAATCCCGGTTTGATCTGCACCAGCGCCGCATTGACATTAGAATTCTGGCTTTGGGAGGCGATGACGGCCTCTAAAAGCCCTGGTATTCCGGGCCGATTCAAGGCCGGATTACTGGTAAGGCGTTGCCGTTGGGTCAGAATCGTCTCGTTGTCCTTGAGAAACTGGGCTTCTTGGGCATCCTTGAGGGGGACAAAGACCATCGGATCGCCACCGGAAGAGACCATGCGGCGGGTCAGGCCGACCACCGTGTATTCATTGCGGCGGATCTGGATGCGGTCGCCAATCTTGAATCTGGTGGCCATATCCGCCACCGCCTCATAATGACTGCGGGTGATCTGCCGCCCGGCCACCAGAAACGGGGGTTCGCCCGGGCCGTCCGGCAGAATGCCCACCACCATAGCTCGCACATCCTTCTGACCTAAACGAACCTGCATGGTCAGATAGGTGATATTGGCGGCCTTGGCCACCCCCGGCATGGCCAGGAGATCACGATAGACATCGTCATAGATGCTGGAGGATTCGGCGTAGGGGCCGAGGGTGTCCTTCTGCACCACCCAGAGATCGGCGCCGCTGTTGCTGAGCAGGGCATTGGCATCGTCCACCATGCCCCGGTAAATTCCGGCCATGCTCATGGTAACCCCGATGAGAAGGCCAAGGCCCATGCCAGTCAGCACGAACTTGCCCCAGGACTGAAGAATATCACGGCCAGCCAGACTGATCATTGCGCCCCCTGGTTGCCCTTGACCAGTTGCTCAACAATCTTGATCCGGGAGCCCTCAGAGATCTCGCTCTTGCTGTAAACGATGATCTGGTCACCCTCTGCAAGCCCCTCGATAATCTGCACGAAACCATCGAGATCGGCCACCCCGGTCCGAACCGGTTTCATCGTCGGTTTTTTGGTCTTTTTGTTGATAATCCAGACCCCGTTCTGGCCATTTTTGCCATTGATGCGCTTTAAGGCCGCGTTGGGAATAACCGGTGCGGCCGGCAATTCCGGCAGGGCCACGGTCACTTCGGCCAATTCGCCCAGGGGCGGGGCAGGTTGAGGCAGGGGGGCAAAAATAACCTTGGCCAGGGTCTCTTCGGTGACGGCATCGGCGACGGGTTCGACGCGTAATATCGTGCCGGCGCGGGCTGTTGTGGCCGAGGACCGAAGATTGATGGCGGCGGGAAGTCCTGCCTGCAAACCCGCGCTGCGCGACTGATCGAAGCGGATATCGAGCCACAGGCTGCCGGGATCAATAATCTGGACAATGGACTGTCCGGCCACCACGGTATCGCCGGCCTCGGCCTTACGGGTGAGGACCAGGCCATCCACCGGCGCCAGCAGTCGCAGATTGTTTCGTTGTCCGACCAGTCCGGCCTGATCGTGGTCAAGACGGCCCAGATCCTGCTTGGCCGCGTCATGAGCAGCGCGAGCGGCAGACAGGGCCGATTCTGCCACAATCTGTTCCTGGCGCTTGCCATCGGCGGCCTCGGCGCTGATTGAGTGAGCGGCGAAAAGCTGGGCATATCTTTGGGCCTGGGAAGCGGCAAAGGCCGCGCGGGCCGATGCCTCCCTGATCTGGGCCCAGGCGCTGACAATCAGGGCTTCGCTGCGCTTGCGGGCCGCGTCCAGGCTGGCGATGCGCTGGTCAAGATCAATGGGATCAATTTCGGCGATCAGTTGTCCGCTCTTTACCTCATCCCCGACTTCGACCAGCACCCGCGCCACCCGACCGGCGGTGGTCGGCCCGATATGATGAGTATAACGGGCCTCAACCGTGCCAATACCAAAGAGGGCCGGGGTAAGAGGCCGGCTTTTGACCTCGGCCACCGTCACCAGAATGGGGGCCAGCGGCCCGGAACGGGCAAGGACAAAAACAAAAACGGCCAGCAGGAGGGCAATGGCGATAATGAGGGCCAGGGAGCGGAGTCTGGCAGCGCGAGCGATCATTGATTTTTCCTGATGCAGTTGAGATAGAGAGAAAAAACGGACTGAGTCGTGTCATCGTTGCGCAGCGCAACACCACTGATAAGCGACTGCATGACCAGACCCTGAATCATTCCCAGAAAGAGGGTGGTGGCGGCGGAAATCGGGAGCAGGGGAGAAAATTCCCCATCTGTTTTCCCTTGGGCAAAAAGAGCCGACAGGCATTGACGATACCGGCTGATAAAAGAACGAACCCTGGCCTTGGCAGCAGTCTCTTCCTCTCGTTGGAGTTCATGAAAGAGGATGCGCGGGACGCCCGGATAGCTCATAACAAAATCAATATGGGTTGTAAAGATGCCATCAAGGGCAGCCACGGGCGATGCCCCAGTCTGGGCCTGCTGTTCAATTCTGGCCCATAACTCTTCGGCTACCCAGGCCATAACCGCCTCCCAGACCGCATCTTTGCTGGGAAAATGCCGGAACAGGGCGCCCTGACTCAGGTTCATCCGCTGGGCAATGGCGGCAGTGGTGATCTGGCCGGGATTCTGCTGGGCGGCAAGCTCAATGACAGTGGCGACAATGAGCGCTTTTCGCTGATCCGCAGGAAGATGAGGGCTGCTGGAGAGGGGGGCGTTCATGGATATATTTAAGTAATATTATCTGGTTACAGAAAAATGATTGTGATTTTTACGAATATTTTGTGAAGACGGCGCTTATTTCGCGTCCAAGGTTACAC
>DYNG01000217.1 GCA_020721165.1 Desulfocapsa sulfexigens | reverse complement strand
GGAAATTTCCGGGCAATTTCCCTCAGGCCCGTGCCATCAGGCATGTCGGCGGTAATGGCGACAATTTTCGGATCCGTGGCGGCCAGTTTTATCATGGTCCGGCCAAAGACCCTGGTGTAACTGATGGTCTCATCCGTGGCTTTGGGGATGCCCGTTTTGAGATCAAAGGGACCCAGGCCGTGATAATTATTGGGATTGTCTTCGGCGGGCTGATACCCTTTGCCTTTGGTGGTCAGGACATGCACCAGCACCGGGCCATCCAGGTTATTGCGCACATTTTCGAGGGTTGGAATCAACTCGTCAAGTTCGTGGCCGCGAATGGGGCCGACATAGTAAAATTTCAGCGCCTCAAAGAGCATGCCTGGAGTAAAGAAACACTTGAAGTTTTCTTCACTTTTCTTGAGAAAAGCAAGAATATTATCGCCAAGACCGGGCATTTCCCGCAGCCGGGCCGCGATATGATTGCGAATCTGACTGACCGTCTTGCCGGTCATCTTGCGGTTGAGAAAGCTCGACAAGGCCCCGACATTTGGCGAAATGGACATCTCATTGTCGTTGAGAATCACAATCAGATTTTTATCGAGATGACCGGCCTGATTGAGGGCCTCGAAGGCCATGCCGGTGGTCAGGGAGCCATCGCCAATCACGGCGATCACCCGATTGCTGTCGCCCTTGATATCTTTGGCCAGGGACATGCCCAGGGCAGCCGAAATGGAGGTTCCGGCGTGCCCGGTTTCCAGGGCGTCATAAGGGCTCTCATCAAACTTGGGAAAACCGCTCAAGCCCTTGTACTGGCGCAGGGTGGAAAACTGCCCCTGCCGTCCGGTGAGGAGTTTGTGGGCATAACACTGATGACCCACATCCCAGATCAGTTTATCTTCCGGGGTATTAAAAACAAAATGGAGGGCCAGGGTCAACTCCACCACGCCGAGACTGGGCGCCAGATGTCCGCCGGTTTCGGCCACCGTACTGATAATGGTCTGGCGCAGATCGGCGGCGATCTGATTCAGTTCAGGGATGGCAAGGGAGCGCAGATCTTGGGGAGAATGAATATCGGCGAGGCGAACAAGCGAATGAGGCACAAGCGGGCTGGTCAACATAATAAGAATGAAAGGGATAAAGGCTTAAAGGACAGCTTGAAAAATGGTCTTTTCGCCCAAACTCTTTGTTATGCTCAAAATTTTAACCTCAGAATATCAACTATATGCCTGCGGCAATTTTTTTTCGCATACCTCGATTTTGAACGAAAATCTTCATTTTTCAAGGCACCCTGAAGAAAATGAGTCACCAGACTCAAGGTACCCTCAAGAGACAACAGTTTGAAAGGCTCGTTAGGGGCCGTTAAGAAATAACCCATTCGTTTTTCCATTTCTTTACGGCCCCTTATGCCGTTCTTGGAGACAGAAAAGTATGAGTTATTCTTGAACGACGGCTTAATGAGAGCGGGCCAGGATATATCGGGCAATTTCCCGCAGAGGCTCGGCCTTTTCATCAAAACCGCGCAAGGCGATCACCGCCTCATTCACCGCCTCTCTGGCCATCTCACGACTCCCGTCAACCCCGAAAAAGGCCGGATATGTGGCCTTGCCCCGACTCGCGTCACTGCCGGCGGCCTTGCCCAGTTGTTCGGTCGTGGCGGTGGCATTGAGAATATCATCAACAATCTGAAAGGCCAGCCCCACCTTTTCTCCGTAATGATGCAGGGCCTCCTGCTGGGACTGGGTGGCGCCGGCGGCAATGGCGCCAACCAGAACGGAGGCCGTTATCAGGGCCCCGGTCTTGCTTTTATGGATGCCCTGCAAGGTTGTAAAGGCAACACTCTGATTTTCGTTGGCGATATCAAGGGCTTGCCCGCCGACCATGCCCAATGAACCGGCGGCCCTGGCAATGTGGTGGATAATGGACAATTTCTGTTCGGCTGGCAGCAGCGAGGTCGCCGGGTCGCTGAGCAGGTCAAAGGCCCAGGTCAACAGGCCATCACCCGCCAGAATGGCGCCGGCCTCACCATAAAGAATATGACTGGTGGGCCGGCCCCGGCGCAGATCATCATTGTCCATGGCCGGCAGATCGTCATGAATCAGCGAATAGGTGTGAATACATTCGAGGGCGCAGGCAATGGGCAACAGATCGGCATCGGGATGAGGCCGCTGGCCAACGGCTGCGGCGGCTGACAGGCAGAGAATCGGACGAATCCGCTTCCCGCCGGCAAAAAGACTGTAGCGCATGGCCTCAATATGGGGGCCAAAAAAATCGTGCCCGTCCTGAGGCGCGAGCATATACCGCGCCAGCGCCTCCTCAACAATCAGGCGCTGCTCATTGAGATAAGTCTTGATCTCCATGATCGTTCTCATTAAAAGGAACTGATTCGAGCTGACCGTCCTTTCCCTCTTTACTCAGCAGGAGTTCAACCCTGGCCCGAGCCTCGGACAGGCTGCTGTTACAAAAGGCGGCCAGCTTAATGCCTTCATCAAATTTTTTGAGACTGACTTCCAGAGTCAGCTCGCCATTCTCCAGCTCGTCAGTGAGCTGTTCCAGGCGGGCAAGCGCGATTTCAAAGGTTTGTTTAGCCATGACGAGATTTTCCTTCTTACTTCAAGAAAATGAGATGAGTAGCTGGTGATAATACCACTTTAGCAAAAAAACAGGAAACTTAAAATGCGTGGCATCAATGAGCTTGTCGCCCTCTTCCTGCAATTTCTTTCCTCAGAAAAGGGCTACTCCCAACACACTGTTACCGGCTATCAGCATGATTTGCTGGAATTTTCCGCCAGTCTTCCCGCAGGAACAGAGACGGAACAGATTGGACCGGCGGCCATTCGTCACTTCGTGATCGGCCTGCGCGGAATCAACAGCCCGGCCACTGTAGCGCGGAAACTTTCTGCCCTGCGCAGTTTTTTTCGATTTCTGCAACAGCGGCATGGACTTGCCACAAGCCCTCTCGAAGGCATTTCCGGCCCCAAATTAGCCTCCCATATTCCAGTGTTCCTCACCGTTGATGAGGCCTTTTCTCTGATGGAGGCCCCCAATGCCGAGGATACTTTTATGACCAGAGACAGGGCCATCCTGGAGCTGCTTTATTCCACGGGGATGCGGGTTGCCGAACTGGTTTCCCGCAACCTGACTGACCTTGATTTTGAGGCGGAAATGCTTAGGGTGCGCGGCAAAGGAAAAAAAGAACGGCTAACGCCGGTTGGTAGCCCGGCCCTGGAGGCCGTGCGGGCCTGGCTTCCAAGCCGTCAGCGCTTGTTGCGGGAA
>DYNG01000216.1 GCA_020721165.1 Desulfocapsa sulfexigens | reverse complement strand
GCCCGTCTTGACTGTCTCGGTGCTCAAGCGATTGCAGGATTTAGGTGTCAAAAAATATCCGATCATATCCCTGAACCTGCTCAGCCTGATTTCTTTCATTGCTCATAGAGGGTATTTCAATGAAATTTCGTTTTCCTGTGGTCATTATTGATGAAGACTTTCGTTCCGAAAATGTGTCGGGAACCGGGGTGCGCGCCCTGGCCGAGGCCATTGAAAGCGAGGGGATGGAAACCCTGGGTATCACCAGTTTCGGCGATACCGCCATGATTGCCCAGCAACAGAATCGAGCCTCCTGCTTTATCGTCTCCATTGATGACGATGAGTTCTCGGATGAAGACCAAAAGGGAGAGGCCATTACCAAGCTACGACTGTTTGTCTCAGAGATTCGACGGCGCAACGAGGATATTCCCATCTTTCTCTACGGGGAGACCCGAACCTCCAGCCACATCCCCAACGATGTGCTGAAAGAGCTGCACGGATTCATCCACATGTTTGAAGATACCCCCGAGTTTGTGGCCCGCCACATTATGCGGGAAGCCCGCATTTATCTCGACAGTCTGGCCCCCCCATTTTTTCGGGCCTTGACCGGCTATGCCGCTGATGGTTCCTATTCCTGGCATTGTCCGGGCCATTCCGGCGGCGTCGCCTTCCTCAAAAGTCCGGTGGGTCAGATGTTTCACCAGTTCTTCGGGGAAAACATGCTGCGGGCCGATGTCTGCAACGCCGTGGATGAACTGGGACAGCTCCTTGACCATACGGGTAAGGTGGCCGATTCAGAGCAAAACGCCGCCCGTATCTTCGGGGCCGATCACCTCTTTTTTGTCACCAACGGCACTTCTACCTCCAATAAAATTGTCTGGCATGCCAATGTGGCCGACAACGACATTGTCGTGGTGGACAGGAACTGTCATAAATCAGTCCTTCATGCCATCATTATGACCGGAGCGGTGCCGGTTTTTCTGATGCCCAAACGAAACCATTACGGAATCATCGGGCCGATTCCCAAATCAGAATTTCTGCCCGAGACCATTGCCGCCAAGATTGCCGCCCACCCCATTGCCAAGGATCTGGGAGTCAAACCGCAGATGCTGACCATCACCCAGTCCACCTACGATGGTATCTTGTATAATGTTGATACTATTAAAGAGATCTTGGGAACCAGCATCGAAAATCTCCATTTCGACGAGGCCTGGCTGCCCCACGCCACCTTTCATGATTTTTACAAAGGGATGCACGCCATTGGCCGCGACACCAATCGTTCGGAAGGGCCGATGGTCTATGCCTGCCAATCCACCCATAAACTGCTGGCCGGTCTCAGTCAGGCCAGCCAGATTCTCGTGCAGGAATCCCCCACCCGCCGCCTTGATCGTGACCAATTCAATGAGGCCTACCTGATGCATGTCTCCACCAGCCCGCAGTATGCCATTATTGCCAGTTGTGATGTGGCCGCCGCCATGATGGAACCGCCGGGTGGCACCTCACTGGTGGAGGAGTCCATTGTCGAGGCCATGGACTTTCGACGGGCCATGCGCAAGGTGGATGAAGAGTTTGGCGATTCCTGGTGGTTCAAGGTCTGGGGGCCGGAAGAGCTGGCCGAAGAGGGCATGGGCGCCCGCGACAACTGGATTCTGCGGGCCAGTGAGCCGTGGCATGGCTTTGGAAAACTGGCCGATGGTTTCAACATGCTCGATCCCATCAAGGCCACCATCATCACACCCGGACTGTCGGTGAACGGTGATTTCTCCAGCGCCGGCATCCCCGCCGCCATCGTCACCAGGTATTTATCAGAACACGGTGTTATTGTTGAAAAAACTGGCCTCTACTCTTTCTTCATCATGTTCACCATTGGCATCACCAAGGGCCGTTGGAACACCCTGGTGGCGGCCTTACAGCAATTCAAGGATGACTATGATCGCAACATGCCCCTCTGGCGGACACTGCCCTCGTTTATCGCCAAACATCCCCGCTATGAACGCATTGGCCTCAAGGATCTCTGTGATTCCATTCACGGCATGTATAAAGAGAACGATGTGGCTCGTCTCCCCACTGAGATGTATGTCTCCCACATGGTACCCGCCATGAAACCGGCGGATGCCTACGCGATGATGGTGCATAACCAGATTGAGCGGGTGGAGATTGACGACCTGGAAGGCCGCATCACCAGTATCCTGTTGACCCCGTATCCCCCAGGGATTCCGCTTTTGATCCCCGGCGAGCGCGTCAATAGAAACATCGTTGAATATCTCAAGTTTGCCCGCCGTTTTAACGACAAATTTCCTGGATTTGAAACCGATATTCACGGACTGGTGAAAGAAGAAAAGAACGGCCGCCTGATCTATGCGGTGGATTGCGTGAAAGGATAGAGGCTCTGGCTTCCGGCTTTCGTAGCTCGGAGGCCAGAGACTTGACACAGGCGCCAAGGGATTATCCTTGGCGCCATCTGTTTGCATTGTTTTTTACACTCTTGATGCCAAGCGATTGCAGGCATCAGACAGGAAAATATTCTTGCGACTGACAAATACCAATCTACCAGTTTTCGGCCAGCAACTCGAAATGGGCCTGGGCATGATCGCAAGCGGGGCATTTTTGTGGGGGCATCGCGCCCTCATGCCGATAGCCGCAGTTCTGACAGACCCATGAGGCCTCTTTTTCCCTGGCAAAGACCCGCCCTGCTTCAATATTTGCCTTCAAGGCCAGATATCGTTTTTCATGCTGCCTTTCGGCGACGGCAATGGCCTCAAAGACGGCGGCGATGTTCGGAAAGCCCTCTTCACGGGCCACAACGGCAAATCCCGGATACATAATACTATGCTCATACTGTTCCCCGCCGGCAGCCTCTGCCAGATTTTCCGTGGTGCTGCCGATAACGCCCGCCGGAAATTTCGCCATCACCTCCACCTCGCCGCCTTCCAGCAATTTGAATAACCGTTTGGCATGCTCTCTTTCCTGATTGGCTGTTTCCTCAAAGATCTTGGAAATCTGGACAAATCCTTCTTTTTTGGCCTGCGCCGAAAAATAGGTGTAACGATTGCGAGCCTGCGACTCACCACAGAAAGCGGTGAGAATATTCTTTTCGGTGGCCGTACCTTTCAAACTTGCCATGCTCTTTTCCTCTCTATTTTTGTCTTTTCATGCAACAATAAACCCTCACCCTTTACAGTCCCGGCGAATCCCCCAGCAAACGCTGAAGAACCAGAAGACCGTCAGGGGTAAAGGGCTGCTTCCGACTCTGTTGCAGAATAACAGCCGGTGACATGAATCT
>DYNG01000215.1 GCA_020721165.1 Desulfocapsa sulfexigens | reverse complement strand
GATTGGGGTGTCTGTTTCCCACATAGCTGATGCGGGCCGAAACATCATTCTCCACCTGAATACGGGTATTGACCTCCAGCAGATAGGGGCGGCCCGAACGGCTGACGATCCATTCCCAGGTGCCGACATTATCATAGTTGACATGCTCGGCCAGTCGCAGAGAATAGTCAACAATCTGCTCCAGCACCTTCTGTTCATCAAATTCATAGCGGAAGCAGGAGCGGTGGAAACCCGGAGCCGCTTCCACCCGTTTTTGACGACCGGTGGACTGGATGGTACAGTTGCGGGAGTTGAAATGAATCCGTTCACCGTGGCGGGAACAGACCAGTTGCACCTCCAGGTGGTTATAGTCGCGCAGGCACTGTTCGATGAGAACGCCGCCATCGCCAAACTGCCGCTTGGCATAGTTCTGGACCTGGCGGTAAATTCGGCGGAACTGCTCAATCTCGGAGACCTCTTCAATGCCCATGCCCCCCCCGCCGGCGGCCGCCTTGACCAGGATGGACGGGGACTGGATATTCTGGGCCGCCTGCTCATCCAGAAGACGCTGGGCAATTTCTTCGGCCTCCATCTCGTTGTAGATGGGGCTGTCGGTGCCGGGGATGGTGGGGATTTGCAGTTCATTGGCCACCCGCTTGGTGTTGATCTTGTCACCCAGGCTTCTGATCACTTCCCAGTTGGGGCCGATGAAAACCAGAGGGCGATCGCGCAGGGTAGCCCGTCGGGCAAAGCGGTAATCTTCCGAGAAAAAACCGTAGCCGGGATGAATGGCGGTGCAGCCGGTATGGTCAGCCACGGCAAAAAGATCATTGGGTTCCGTATAGCTGGTAATCCGCCAGGCATTCTGATCGGGTCCGCTGGTCCGGTTTCGTTGTACATGCTCGGAATCGCGGTCGGCCTCAGTATAGACGACAATATAGTCGAGGCCGAGATCCTTGCAGGCATTCATGATGCGAATGGCGATCTCCCCCCGGTTGGCGATGAGCACCTTTCCTTGTAATTGTTGACTCGTAGTCACTCTTGTCACTCTTTAGTAGTCGGTTTTTTTGTTGGTCATTTTTTCGTTCTTGTTCGGAGCGGACATTGAGCAAGACTGGCAATCGCTTTTTCATTGGGCAAAAGAATAAATGAAGTTTATTATAGTCGTATCATGGCAATTAGAAAAGAAAAAATGTATTCTGCGTCGTAATTGACCATTGTTCATAACAGATGAATACAGGGGTGCCGGGCAGAACAGCGCTTCTTAAAAACGGGAATGAAATGAGTAGGGACAAATCAGCAGAACCAGCAGAACAGGATGAACGACCGGCTGCCCCGGAATACAAAGGGGTCTTCCAGCGGCTGGCCGCCTTGTTGCCGGGGAGGGCCCCGGATACCACCGAAGCCCTGGAGCAGGAGATTCAGGATCTGCTGGAGGAGGGCGAAGAGCAGGGGCTGATTTCCAGCATGGAAGAGCGAATGATCAACTCCATCTTTGATTTTCGGGAAACCAGGGCCGGTGAAATCATGACCCCGGCAGTGGAGGTCGAGGCGGCTGAAGAAGGGATGACCCTTCCTGAACTGGTGGATTTTTTCATTGAGAAAGGGTTTACCCGGGTGCCTGTGTATCGGGAGACCCTGGATCACACCATCGGCATTCTTCATGTCAAAAACCTGCTCAAGGCCCTGTCGCCGGCAGCCAAGGATCGGCCCTTGGCTGAATTGTTCAATCCCCCCTATTTTATTGATGAGAAAAAACTGATTGTTGATCTGCTGGTGGAATTTCAAAAGGGAAAAATTCACATGGCCCTGGTCAGTGATGAGTTTGGGGCCTTGCGCGGCCTGGTCACCCTTGAGGATATTCTCGAAGAGATCGTGGGCGAAATTGATGATGAGCATGATGTTGACGCGCCTGAGGAGATGCAGGAACTGGGGCAGGAGACCATTGTGGTTCTGGCGCGGGTGGAAATTGAAGAGGTTGAAGATCGTTTTGGGGTAGAGATGCCCGAAGGCCCGTATGAGTCGGTGGGGGGATTGGTGGTGCATCTTCTGGGCCGTCTGGCCGTTCCGGGCGATCAGGTGGAAGTGGCTGGTCTGCGCTTTCTGGTGCAGACCGCCAGCAAGCGGCATATCAAACTGGTGCGGATCACCCGTCTGGCGAGCGGTGATGAGTGAGAAACCGCTACTGAGGCTCATGGTCGCGCCCCTGACCGCCGGTCTGCTCTGGCTGGCCTTTCCGGGTGGCGGGGAGTTCTGGCCATTGCTGTTGTGTGTCCTGGCGCCTTTTTTGTCGTGTATTGTGGGCGAAAGGAAGGGGGGGCAGGCCTTTTTGACCGGCTTTTTGACCGGTTTCTGTCACTTCCTCCTCTCTCTTTACTGGCTGGTCACGGTGCTTGGCCATTATGGCGGTCTGCCTCTGTATCTCGCTGTTCCGGCCCTTGTCCTGCTTGCCGCCTATATGGGTCTTTTCGTCGCCGGTTTTGCCTGGGCGGCCCGCCTTTTCTGGCGCCGCTGGCCACCTTGGGCGGCTCTCTGGTTGATTCCCGCTCTCTGGGTCGGGCTGGACTGGTGCCGCTCTTTTCTCCTCTCAGGATTCCCCTGGATGGATCTGGGCTACGGTCTGGCCAGTGTGCCCTGGCTGTTGCAATCCGTGGATCTCTGGGGACATTATGGCTTGACCTTTCTGGTGGTTCTGTTCAACACCCTGCTCGCCTCCTTTTTTGTGATACGCAGGAAAAGCCGGCGCCAGCCTGACCTGTGGCTAAAAATGACCGCGCCGGTTCTACTGCTGTGCTGCGGGGTGGCAGGCTATTCGTTCTGGCAGTGGCGGCAGATGGAAACAGCCCTCCAGACCGGGCCGCGCCTCCGGGTGGGGGTGGTGCAGGGCAACATCGCCCAGGATCAGAAATGGTCGCCAAACCTCCAGGCCCAGACGGTTCAGGGGTACAGTGACCAGAGTCGTGAACTCATTGCCCGGGGCCATGCCGCCCTCCTGGTCTGGCCGGAAACCGCCCTGCCCTTTTATCCGCAAGGGCTTTTCCCCCACCCTCTGCTCCAACCCGTGGCCGAACTGGCCCGCCAGGGGAAATTCTGCCTGCTCACCGGAGCGCCGGAACAGCGGCCAGAGGCGGCGACAGATGCGGATCAAGCGGGGCGGGAAGTTATTCGCTATTATAACAGCGCGCTGCTCTTTGATGTGCAGGGGCAGATCAGCAGTCGTTACTCCAAGAGCCACCTGGTGCCTTTTGGGGAGTTCGTTCCTCTGAAAACGATCCTGCCCTTTC
>DYNG01000214.1 GCA_020721165.1 Desulfocapsa sulfexigens | reverse complement strand
GGGACTTCACAAACAACTTCCCGTTTGTGGATATGGCCCAGCGCCCAATAATCATAGCCCTTTGCCTTCAACTCATCCAAGGCGCATGGCGCATAATTTTCGTGGCCATCACGGCCAGTCAAAGCTGTGTGGAGCAGTCCGATATTGAAGAAGTCGCCATCAGCCTGGGGGTAGTGGCTGGCCAGGTTGTCAACCATGGCTTTGGATGAGTAGCTTTGACCATGCACTACGACCTTCAGGTCGTCAAGTTTTACTGATTGCGGTTTTTTGGAAGAAAACAACGACACATTATCCGGCAAGGGCATGGCCTTGGTTATCTGACTGGCAGCATCGTGGTTGCCAGAAACAATGAAAACCCGAATCCCAGCCTTGGCCAGGCGGCCCATACGGGACGCGAAAAACAGGCCGGTGTTGTAATCCTTCCAGTCCCCATCGTAAAGATCGCCAGCAATCAGGATAAAGTCCACTTCCTCTTCGATAGCCAGATCAACCAGATTGTCAAAGGCTCGCCTCGTAGCCCCCCGTATTTCTTCAATCGGGGCATCTTCACGAGCTTCAAGCCCCTTGAGCGGGCTATCGAGATGGATATCAGCGGTGTGAATAAATTTGACCATAGGATTGTCCTGTTGCGTATTGACTGCTACCCTTATTGCTACCCTCTTTCAAGTGACACTACCCTTTCTTTATCCATTTGGCCCCGGGGCCGCGACCTACGCATTCGACGGTTTTGCCTTTCTGTTCGCCAAGAACGCGGCGAAGCATCTCACGGCTAACTCCAGGTGTGGCCTGTTCCAGCTGGGCGACAGTGAACTCGTGGGGCAGACGGGTAAGGGCGGTCATTATCATTTCGGTCTTGGAGCCACGGGGGGCCTGGATGTCGCCGACTCGTTCGGCAAATTCCTGGTAGGCGGTCTTGAGAATGGAAAGCATGAAATTGATGTAGGGCCAAGGATCGTGCTGGTTCTCGTGCCAACCATGCGAGCTTTGTTCCAGGGTTTCGTAATAGCGTTCCTTGTTTTGCTCAATAAGGCGTTCAAGACTGATGTAACGACCAACCTCAAAGCCCTGGCGCTGACATTGCAAAAGAAGGAGGAGTCTGGAGACCCGACCATTGCCGTCGCGAAAAGGATGGATGCAGAGAAAGTCAAGGTTGAAGGCTGCCATGGCTATAAGCGGATGAATCCAACGCTCTTCCAGGCAGCGATGCCAGTCGGTGATCAGTTGCGCCATGTGCTGCGGGGTCTCCAGAGCCGGGACAGTACGGAATCGCACCCGTTCCCGGCCATCGGCGTAGCGTTCGATGATGTCGCCATCCTTCGATTTGTAGCAACCGGCATCCCATATCTGGCCACGGGTCAGCCTGTGAAGTTGGCAAATGGTCTCTTCACTCAAAGGCAGATTTTCACCCTGTTCATGAATGAGGCGGAGAGCTTCACGATAGCCGCGCACCTCTTCCTCATCCCGATCTCGGAACAAGGGCTTGGGCGCGACCAGCACATTGCGGACGCGGCCTGGATCGACTTCAACTCCCTCCAGTCGGTTACTGGAGACAGCGCTTTCGATCAGGGCATGTTCACGCAGATTTTTGAGTCGTTGCGGGGCCTGGCGGGTATAAAGTTCCTGCTTGCCGCGAAACTCGCCCAGATCAGCGAGATACCAGCTTGTGCTACCGGGAACAGGGCTTTTGTTGGCACCAAAAAGGGAGAGGGTGGACATTTGGAGTTCACACTGCCGGGGATGTTGGATAATAAATCATTTCTCGGGATGTTCAGATTCAACGGAACAACTGTGACTATATTCAGTAATTGTTGTCTGCTGACCATCAGCATCTTCAAAAACAACAGAGACAAAGACATCCTGTCGATTTAATCCGGCAGGCACGATGATGTACTCTTTGTTTACCATTTTTGTTGGCTGGTTTGTGGGGAATAGCATAGTGTGCTCCTTTGAAAGTTTGGAAGTGTCGGACACCATCATTGTTTGCACAGCATGTTAAGCAAATACCATGCCAATGGTTTGCTCTATAGGCTCTTATTCAAGGCCGTATCTTTTCAGCCAGTTGGTCAGGGTTTGATAGCTCGGCAATCCCAGCGTTTTTGCGGCGTTGGTTTTGTTGTTGTGGTTTTCCGCCATCCCTCGTTCCAGGTAATGAACAGCAACAGTGTTGATGATTTTTTGTAGATCAAAGCCTGGCCCGAACGGCTGATCAAGAATGGTCTCAGGGGACTTTTCGGCATGGGGCGCAGGAAGCAGTGCGGCACGCATCTCCTCTTCGCCAACCTCACCGTCAATGGACAAAAGGGCTGCACGGGTGATGGTGTTTTTCAGCTCGCGAATATTGCCAGGCCACCGGTGTTGAAGCAGAACATTTCTTGCTGATACAGAAAATCTTTTCTCCCCCGAGCGATCACTGCTCGGTTTATTTATCTGTCCAAGAAAGACATCAATAAGCAGGTTCATATCTCCCGCTCGTTCACGAAGGGGCGGAAGCTTGATAACGGCCACGGCCAGACGATAGAAAAGATCTTCCCGAAAAGTTCCAGCCGATACTTCATCAATCAGAGTCCGATTGGTGGCAGCAATAACACGAATATCCACTTTTTTTGACTTGGTGGCCCCGATCCGCTTGATCTCGCCTTCCTGTAAGGTGCGAAGCAGTTTCACCTGCATAGCCTTGGGCAGCTCACCAATCTCATCGAGAAAAATCGTCCCGCCGTCAGCGGCCTCAAAATGCCCGATACGCTCACCGACTGCTCCAGTAAAGGCACCCTTCTCATGACCAAACAACTCAGCCTCAACCAACTCCGCAGGAATGGCTCCGCAGTTGATAACAACCATTGGCTTTTTACAGCGGGGACTGGCTGCATGTATGGCTCGGGCGAACAACTCTTTACCCGTGCCTGATTCACCCTCAATCAACACCGGCATAGAGCGATAGGCAACACGACGGGCCAGAGTGACCACCTTGTGCATGATCTCGCTGCGATGAATGATACTGGCAAATGCAGGAAAATCATTCTCGGCAGTGCCCCATGCCAACCGCTCAAGGGTTCTTTCTGCCTGCCTCAACAGATCAGGAACATACTCAACGGCTATATCAAAGGGCACTGAAGCAACTCGCACCCCATGTTCCCTGGAAGATTCAATAAGGACAGCAGGAAAGCGGGTCTTGGCGATCAGGATCCAGACCGCTGCCATCGCTGGCGTGCCTGGGCTGAGGTGGAAAACAAGCTCGGTGTCATAGCCGTACTCATGGCGTTTCTTTG
>DYNG01000213.1 GCA_020721165.1 Desulfocapsa sulfexigens | reverse complement strand
CATCCTTGGCCAGTTCGATACAGGAAGGAATCAGTTCAGCCTGCCCCTCAATCTCCACCACGCACATCTGGCAAGGGGTATCCGCCGGTTTTCCTGGCACAAAACAGAGGGTCGGAATCTTGATCTCCGCCCGCCGGGCCACCTCAAGGATGGTCAGTCCGGCCTCGGCTACTATTTCAGCGCCATTTATAGTCAAGGATACTGTCGTCATGCTCATGTTCAAAAATCAAAATTAACAATGTCGTGTCACGACACAACCCTGCTGGACGCAAAGGCCATGATGTAACAAGCTCACAAAAATCGTAAGGGGCTTGGAAAATACTAAAATACCGTTTTCAGTAGGGTGCGCCATGCGCACGGTTGTTGCCAGATACCAAGTACAGCGATAGCTCAAGCAAGGTGCGCACGGCGCACCCTACCAAAAAAAATGGTATATCGGCAATTTCTACATCCCTGAACTCCTGAACCTCATTCCTCTTTCAGCACAGCCAGTTGCCGCCGACAGACAGCGGCAAAATCCTCGGGATAGTGGCCATTGATAAACCGAAGCTGGGCCTCGCTGAAGGCTCCCGGAGATTCCGGCAAGCGCGGCAGAAAGGCGTACAACAGTCGTTGACCGGCCTCTCCTTTTTTGCCGATGCGTTTCGGATATTCAATGGTCGTCACCATTCTCGCCCCCAGTCCCGCCAGACACTTCTGAGCAAGCAGGATCCCCCGATCCAGGGAGGCCCTGGTGGCGGCATCAGCCTCGACAATATTCCCCACCTCGTTTCCCTCGTCGTTCCGCAGGGCCAGCAACTGCAACTCCCACTGGGAGGTCTGGGCCTTGGGGACAAAGAGCAGGGCCTGCTCATTTTCCCACACCACCAGACTCTGCTCAAGCTCAGATCGTCCATCCATCCGCCGGTTATTGCGGATGCAGGCGAGATAATCTGTAAAAAAATCCGTGCCTTGTTGTTCACGATACGAACGAATCACCTCCGCCACCATATCGCCACAGCCAAAGGCCGGAATTTCACCCCGCGAATGGCCGCCCTCGTCGGCGCAGACCGCCACCGTCTCTGGAATCATCGCATACTGCTGGTGAATCTGCTGGTGGGAGGCATGGAGCCGATAGCCGCTGGGCGCATAATCAAACCCGAAATTCCAGCCCCACAGGGTCGCTACGGCAGGCTGTTCCTGATAATCAGGAGAGTCGAGCGCCTGTTGAATCCTTTGCCGCACTGATTCCAGTTCTTCTGGAGTCAGCGCCCGCTGTTCCGCTGGAAGTTCCAGGCCCAATTGGGCTGCCAACCGGACATAAATCCTCTGATAATAGAGATGACGCAGGCCCTGCATATCATGGGCGGAAAGCTCGCTGATCGCATAGCGGACACTGTCATCGGCCATATTCGCCGCATAATGGCCGCCAGCGATATAGGAATTGCGGCGCAGATACTCAAAAATATGGGTTTTCCCCCCATCTGACCATTCCCCCACAATCTCACTGCCCCCCTGGGCGCCGGGCCTGAGTACCATAATTTTTTTATAATTGTCCGGCAGGCAGGGGTTATTGGCCACGGCCTCAAACAGGGCATGATCGTACAAGACCGGACGAATCCGGCCATTCTTTTTCTGCCGGTAAGCAAGGCCGACCACGGTTCCGCTGGCATCCTTTTCGATTGCGCAACTCAGTTCTGCCAGCCGAACCAGATCGTGAGGATCGGTGGAACAGGTGGCCAGGGCCAGGAGTAGCGCCGCAGGCAGTTGACCAAACAGGGAGGAAGAGATGCCAGATTGTTGCAGGGTACTGGTCAGTGACACCGGTTCTTTCCTGGGCAAGCCAATCCGGTCATAATCGGCGGCACAGGTATCGGCCCATTCCTGGTCAATAAAGGTTGTGCCTCGAAAGGGAAAGGGGTTGGGAATCTCAAAAATCCAATCCGCCTGACCGACAGACACAGGCCCATCTGGAAAATTTGGGCTGTTGTCCAGACCGGATTGACCAGCAACAGTCCCGAGCGATTCTATTTTTTTCCCCTTACGGAGATTGCCAACCGTATAGGCAGGTTTATGGACACCGTAGATAAAATGCTGCTGAGGGGTGACACAGGTTCGCAGGTTGCTCATGATTGCTCTTGGCTGTCGGCCCATACGCCCAGGGCCTTTTGATAAACGACAGAGCGGGAAAGTCCCAGGTCTCTGGCAATTCGTTGACTCACATCCTTCAGGGAGAACTCGGTGTTGCGCCGATACCAGGAGAGCAGCTCCTCCAGATTCTCTCCCCGGGCCTCCTGCTTCTTCCCGGGTTGGACAACAAGCACAAACTCACCCCGAGTTTTTGAGCCACTGGCGACCCGTTCAAGCAGTTGGGTAATGGCGCCGGCCTGTAAATCCTCATACATTTTGGTCAATTCTCGGGCCCAGAAAGCCTCCCGATCTCCCAGAACGAGCAGGATATCGGCCAGAAAAGCGGCAATGCGATGAGGCGATTCATAAAAGACCAAAGGCCAGGGAGTTTCAGCAAGCGATGCCAGCAGTTTCTGGCGTTGCCCTTTTCTGGCCGGCGGAAACCCCAAAAAAAGAAATGAACCATCAGCCATTCCCGCCGCAGAAAGGGCGGTGGTCAAGGCGCTGGGGCCAGGCACGGGAACCACGGTGATACCAGAAGCTCTGGCCATTCGCACCAGCACAGCTCCAGGATCAGAGATGGCGGGCGTGCCGGCATCGGTCACCAGGGCAACTGACTCACCCGCCAGCATTCTCGGCGCCAGCTCCTCCGCCCGTTCCGCCTCCTTTTCCCGATAATAACTGACAAGCGGGGTCTGGATGTCAAAATGGTTCAAGAGCTGCCTCGTATGGCGGGTATCTTCGGCGGCAATGAGATCAACCTCCCGCAAGACCCGCAAGGCCCGCAGGGTCATATCTTCAAGGTTGCCAATCGGGGTGGCGACCACGAACAGCTTCCCAAGAGTTTTGTTTTTTGTTTCCATCATCCGGGCTTGGCAACTATTGACACGAGAAATCAGACAGCTATTTTCTGTACCGAGAGCTATGGTTTTTTTATAACAAAACAACACAATATAGTGAATACGAGCCGCTTTGACAAGAAACGCCTCTGCTTTCTTGATCTCACCGCCATATATCCTTATTGTGTTTTCTCACTCAAATATCACCCAGAGGCCAGATCCTTCAAACACAACGCTGCCATGCTCAATCTTATCTTGACCATGCTTGCTCGTGGAAAAACAAAACCTTAAAAAGGCGGGGCAATCGTCACCAGAAGGCG
>DYNG01000212.1 GCA_020721165.1 Desulfocapsa sulfexigens | reverse complement strand
AGTTGCTACCGGCTGGAACGAAAGTTGCCGGGCGGGATTCGCACCCGCTGAAAAAACAGCGCCTTGGCACGGCGCACATTTGAATGCGATGTAGAATTAGCTCCGGTAGTCGGCATTGATCTTCACATAATCAAGCGAAAGATCACAGGTATAGACCTCAACGGTTTCTATGCCGTCTTTCAGGTCAATGGTGACGATGATGTCTCTGTCCTTGAGGACAGCGGTGGCCGCTGACTCCGCCTCTTTGCCCAGGCCCAGCCCGTTGCGCACAATCATGACCTCGCCAAAGGAAATATCCACCCGCTCAGGAGAAAAGGGTATTCCCGAGCGGCCCATGGCGGCGAAAATCCGGCCCCAGTTGGCATCTTCGCCAAAGAAGGCGGTCTTGACCAGGCTGGAACCCGCAACCGTGCGCGCGATCTGCTCGCCCTCCCGCTCGCTTCTGGCCCCGCAGACCCGAATGGTGATATACTTGGTGGCGCCTTCGCCATCGGCGACAATCTGCAAGGCCAGATCCTTGAGCAGGTCGGTGAGGGCCATCTCTAAGAGTTGAAGCTCATTCGTGCTGTTTTCATCAATCAGGATATTTTCAGCCGTCCCATTGGCCATGACCAGGATCATATCGTTGGTGCTGGTGTCGCCATCAATGGTAATCCGGTTGAACGAGCTGCTCACCCCCTGCACCAGGGACTCATGCAGTTGCGGGAAAAGAATCTTGGCGTCAGTCAGGACAAAGGCCAGCATGGTGGCCATGTTGGGCATAATCATACCCGCCCCCTTGGCCATGCCCATAAACTGGATCTCTTTGCCAGCAATGAGCGCGGTGCGGGAGGCGGTCTTGGGGACGGTGTCGGTGGTCATAATCGCCTTGGCGACCAGATCGAAATGGTTGGGAGAGAGCTCCGCGACCAGTTGGGGCATCGCCTTCTGGATGGCCTCCACATTGAGTTGCTCGCCGATAACCCCCGTGGAGGACACCAGCGCCAACTCATCGGCAATACCCAGGGCAAAGGCGACACAATGGCTGGTCGCTATTGCCGCCGCCATTCCCGCCTTGCCGGTGCAGGCATTGGCGCAGCCGCTGTTGACTAGGATGGCCTGAGCCTTCCCCTGTTGCAGCCTCTCCATATCCAGCAACACCGGCGCCGCCTTGACCTGGTTGGTCGTAAAGGCCCCAGCGGTCACCACCGGCGTATCACTCACGATCAGACCAAGGTCTAAACGGTTCTTGTAGCGAATGCCAGCCGCCACTGCCGAGGCGGAAAATCCTTTTATTTTCATGTTGTCCTATCGCTCTTGGTTTTTTTTGCTTACTACCCCATGATGAACTGCAAGGCGCTCACCAAAATGGGGTGCGCTGATTGTATTGAATAAGGCAAAATAGCATTTTCCCAGGTGAAGATGCCAGTTAAAAATAAAGATGTTTTCAGAATTAATATTCGAGTGTAAACTCCTTTCTCTTTAATGGCTCTGGCTTGACAAGCACGAGAGCCTCTTGGGCGCCTGCCTTATTTTGTGTCGTTGCTGCTCGTTCCCCTTTTTATGCTCAATGTAACTTGAATTCGGGATTTCTTGCTGTTACATATAAAGAAGCCAAACTGAAAAAACAATTCAGCGAAAATCAGTCGCTATCCCACCATTTCCTCCTATGCGAATCCTTCTTCTTGCCGATATTCATGGGAATATGCCGGCCCTGCTGGCCATTGAGCGCTATTTTGCCGAGCACGGCGGCATAGGGTTTGACACCATCTGCAACTGCGGCGATTCCACCGTTTATGCTCCTTTTCCCAATGAAACCCTGCAATGGTTGCGTGACCGGCAGGCATTTTCCATTCTTGGCAACACCGATCATAAAGCGCTGACCCTGCTTTCTGGCAAGAGCTTCAAAAAGCCCCATGACGAAGAAAAACGGATCATGTACCGATCAACGGTTGAGGCATTGACTAATGAGAGTCAACGATATCTGCTCTCTTTGCCGGATTCACGCGAACTGAATTTGCAAGGCAACACTATCGGCCTGTTTCATGGCAGTCCTGAGCATCCCCGGGAACTGCTCTTTGCCTGGTCCCCGGACAGCCGCTTTCAGGAGCTCAGCGCCCTGACGGATTGCCAGATTGTGGTCACCGGCCACTCCCATTCGCCATATTATAAATATATCGGCGGAACGCATTTTATCAATCCCGGCAGCGCCGGACGGATGTTTGACGGGAATCCGCAGGCCAGTTGCGCCCTCCTGACCATTACCGGAACCAGTGTCCAGGTGCAGTTGCACCGGATTTCCTACCCGGTTGAAGAGGTGGTGGCGGCGTTGCGCAAATATAACCTACCGGAAATATATGCAACCATGTTCCGGCAGGGACGAAAACTCAACTAACTCTACTCTGTCACATTGTTTTGCCGTCGCATTCGGGCGCCCCTTTAACCCCCCTTAATCCCCCCTTGACAGGGGGGAGATTTTTAGTTTCCCCCCTGTCAAGGGGGGATTAAGGGGGGTGTTTTTAATATGACAACGAAGAACTAAACAAACGATGGAAAATCAATGACCGATCCCCGCCATACCCGTTCTTCCCTTGAGAAGCATCATCTGGCCCCCAAAAAACGCTTTGGTCAGAATTTCCTGGTCCATGCGGGAACGGCGGAGTCCATCGTCCACGCTGGACGCGTACAGGCTGATGACATTGTTCTGGAGGTGGGTGTGGGGCTGGGCGCCCTCACCAGACCTCTGGCCCGAGTTGCACGGAGGGTGATTGGTCTGGAGATTGACAGCGGCATCATCCGCTATCATCAGGAGGAAGCCGATCTGCCGGAGAATGTGACCCTGATTCATCAGGATGTGTTAAAGGCGGATTTTAACGCTCTTTTCGAGCAGTGCCAGGGGCCGATCAAGATCATGGCCAATCTGCCCTATTCCATCTCCAATCCCTTTCTGTTCAAGCTGATCGAGAATCAGGAAAAGATGGCCTGGGCCACCATAATGCTGCAAAAGGAAGTGGCCGACCGTTTGCTGGCCTCGCCTGGCACCAAGCAGTATGGGGCGCCCACGGTGCTTTTATCGGCCTGCGCCACTGTTACCAGGCTCCTGACCCTGAAGCCGGCCGAGTTTCATCCCCGACCCAAGATAGATTCGGTGGTGGTTCGTCTTGATTTTGACCAGCAGGCCGAGCGGATCAAGGCCCTTCCCCCTTACGATGCCGCCCTGCTCCATCGGGTGGTGCGAGGAGCTTTCAGTCAACGGCGCAAAACCCTGGTCAATACCCTGAGCGCCGCGCATA
>DYNG01000211.1 GCA_020721165.1 Desulfocapsa sulfexigens | reverse complement strand
TCCGGTGACGGTGCGGCAGGCCTCGTTTTTGCGCATTGCACGACAGGCCGAGGTCCCGCTTGCCTTGCCCAGCGGCGGGCTGCCCGGCAAAGGCGGGGGGGAGATTGGCCTTTCGCCGCAGCTTTCAACCCCGCCGCCGGGACTACGGCGTTTTTTCAGTGAATACCCCTTCTCCTGTCTGGAACAAAAGGCCTCTGTCGCCGTGGGTCTTGGGGATGAAAAACGATGGCAGGCGCTTCTTGCTGATCTGCCGGTCTATCTGGATGCCGACGGCCTGGCCCGCTATTTTCCGGGCCTGGAGGCAGGAGATGTGGTTCTGACGGCCTGTTTGCTGGATCTATCTGCTCTGTCCGGGTTTTCGCTGCCAGCGGAAATCAAGGAGCGAATGGCGCAGGGGCTGACGGCCTTTGTCGAGGGGCGGATCTTGCGCCAATCCTGGTCGCCGACCAACGATCTGCTGGTTCGCAAACTGTTGGCTCTGGAGGCTCTCACCCGTCAGGGTCAGTCGCCAACGAAGGTGGCGGCGGCTCTCAAGGTGGAGCCGCTGCGACTTGTGACCTCGGCCCTCATTGATTGGTATCTGGTGGTCAAGCGATTGCCGCAACTGCCGCAAAGAGAGAAAAAACTGGCAGCGGTTGAACAGGAATTACGCAATCGTCTTTCGTACTCCGGCACCCGGCTGGTCTTTGCCAGTGAACGGTCGGACAACTGGTGGTGGTTGATGGTGAACGGGGACAGCAATGCCTTTCGTCTCATTGAGGCGATGCTCGATAACCCCGGCTGGCGGGACGATATCCCCCGTCTGCTGGTTGGGGCGCTGGAGCGGCAGGCGCGGGGACATTGGCAGACAACCACCGCCAACGCCTGGGCCACGCTGGTGTTGCAGGCATTTGGACGACAGTTTGAGCGCGAGTCTGTGACCGGTGTGACCCTGGCCCGTCTGGGCGAGAGCTCCGCCGAATTCCAGTGGCGGAATGATAATCAGGAAAGGAAGGACGACCCGTCTCCGCTGCTTTCTTCTTCGCTCAATCTGCCCTGGCCGCCGGAACAAGAGGGCGTTCTGGCCCTTGACCATCAAGGCGCCGGCCAGCCTTGGGCGACGGTGCAGTCATTGGCGGCAGTGCCCATTGTCACAGCAACCGCCGCCGGCTATCGGGTCAGTCGCACGGTCACCCCTCTCCAGGAGAGGGTCGTCGGCAAGACGCACCGGGGTGATCTCTGGCGGGTGACGATCAGCGTCGAGGCGGATCAGGACGCGTCCTGGGTGGTTCTGTCTGATCCGGTTCCGGCGGGAGCAAAGATTCTGGGAGATGGGGATGGGCGAGACTCCCGCCTGGCGGTATCTGCTGAGGATCGTCGAAACCGCCGTCTGTGGCCATCGTTTGTTGAACGGAATTTCGGGTTTTTTCGCGCCTACTACGAGATGGTTCCCAAAGGTCATTTTCAGATTGACTATACGGTGCGGATCAATAATCCCGGAGAATTCAGCCTGCCGCCCACCAGGGTAGAGGCCATGTATGCGCCGGATATTTTTGGGGAAGCGCCCAATGGCAAGGTGGTGGTCGAAAATTAAGGCGTGGTCGGGGAAGGGCAGGTTCTGGGTCATGGTCGTGATGCTGGTCATTTTCCAGCCTCCCTGGTCAGCGTTTGCCCACCCTGGATTTCAGGAGGTGAAGGCGTCCTATATCTCTTCGGAGGCCTGGTTGCTGGATCGTTACGGGCTGCCCATTCACAGCCTGCGCCGCAACCCGCAGATCCGACGATTTCCCTGGACACAACTGCCCGATATATCGTCAGCCCTGTGTCAGGCGGTGATTCTGTCGGAAGACCGGCGATTTTATGAACATGCGGGCGTGGACTGGACAGCGGCCGGACATGCCGCCTGGAACAATCTCTGGCACACGCATCGGCGGGGCGCCAGCACGCTGACGATGCAACTGGCGGGACTGCTTGAGGATGAAGAAAAACCTCGGGGTCGTCGGGGTTTTGTGGAGAAAATCAACCAGGCCGCCCTGGCCCTGCGCCTGGAGGAGCAGTGGAGCAAGGAGCAGATCCTGGAGGCCTACCTCAATCTCGTTCATTTTCGGGGGGAGCAGCAAGGGGTCGCGGCCATGAGCCAGAGTTTGTTTGGCAAGTGGCCGAATGGCCTGGATGAACGGGAGTCGGCCCTGGCAGCCGCCCTGCTGCGGGCGCCCAATGCCTCCTCTTTGGTCGTGATGAAAAGGGCCTGCGGCCTGTTGACGGAAATGGGGCGGGCCAGCGAGTGTAATGGCCTGGCCGCTCTGACCCTGACGGCGCTGAGTGGCGGTCTGCGGCCAGCGGCAGAGAGTTCGCCTTTATCCCCGTCACTGGCCCCGCATCTGGCCCGGAAACTGCTCCAGGAGCCGGGCCAGAGAGTCCAGTCCAGCATAGATGGAGGATTGCAACGGGCCGCCGTCTCATCGCTGACCCGTCATCTTGCTGATCTCAAGCCTCAAAATGCGCGGGACGGAGCCGTCCTGGTGGTGGAAAACAGCAGCGGCGAGGTTCTGGCCTGGGTGGGTTCCAGCGGCGCCCTTTCTGATGCCGCCGAGGTGGATGGCGTCACCGCTCTGCGCCAGGCCGGTTCGACCCTTAAACCTTTTTTATATGCTCTGGCCTTTGCGGATCGCTTTCTGACTCCGGCCTCGCTCATCGAAGACGCCCCCTTGTCGTTGGAGACCGGCAATGGTCTCTATGCCCCCCAAAACTATGAGCCTCAGTATCAGGGATGGGTGAGCGCCCGCATGGCCCTGGCTGGCTCGCTCAATGTGCCGGCGGTCAAAACCCTGGTCCGGGTCGGGCCGGAGGCCTTTCTGCAGGGCCTGCATCGGGCCGGTTTTGCCAGTCTGACCGAGGAGGGGGGCTGGTATGGTTACAGCCTGGCCCTGGGATCAGGGGATGTCTCGGTGTTGATGCTGGCCAATGGCTATCGCACCCTGGCCAATGGGGGCCGCTGGTCTCCTCTGCGGGTCTCGTCCGATGGCCGCGAGGCCTCTGTGCCGTGCAGGCGGGGCGGATGCGCTGAGGTCTTTAGCGGAGAGGCCCGTTCTGCCTTTACCCCGCAATCCGCTTTTCTGGTGGCGGACATTCTGGCAGACCCTTCGGCCCGGGCCAACACCTTCGGCCTTGAATCCTGGCTTGCCACCCCTTACTGGGCCGCCGTCAAGACCGGAACCAGCAAGGATATGCGGGATAACTGGTGCGCGGGATTTTCCCGCGACTACACGACCGTGGTCTGGGTGGGCAATGCC
>DYNG01000210.1 GCA_020721165.1 Desulfocapsa sulfexigens | reverse complement strand
AACCGCTGAATCATGGTTTTGCAGACCAGTGCCTTACCACTTGGCTACGCCGCCTGTTTGAACCGTTGTGAACGGGTTTGCCCGTCCAGGAAACAAAAACAGACTGCGAGCCTTATATACCATCGGTTTCGTTTTGACAAGAGGAAAATGGGATGGATCTTGATTCACTGACGCAGCGCAATAAGCGGGAACTGACCTCGTTTGAGCAGGTTCTGGGCTACCGCTTTACCGATCTCCGTCTCTTGCAGAGGGCCCTGGTACATGCTTCCTCTGCCTTTGAACAGGGCTTTGCCGGTCAGGACTATGAAACCCTGGAATTTCTTGGCGACGCAGTCCTGGATCTGGTGGTGGGCGCGGCCCTGTACCAGCGCTTCCCGGCCATGCGGGAAGGCGAGTTGACAAAATTGCGCGCGGCCCTGGTCAATGAAACGCATCTGGCGAGCATGGCCCGGGCCGTGGATCTGGGCCGTTTTCTCAGCCTGGGCAAGGGAGAAGACGCCTCCAATGGTCGCCATAAATCCTCTATTCTTGCCTGTGCCTATGAAGCGGTGGTGGGCGCTGTTTTTGAAGATGGGGGATATGATATGGCCCAGGATTTTGTCCTCCGTTTTTTTGCCCCCACCTTCGCTGCCCGACAGGAAGAGTTGTTGATTGCTGACGCCAAAAGTCGTTTGCAGGAGATTTTGCAGGAGAAGTACAATGAGGCGCCATCCTATCGCCTGGAGAAGGAAGATGGCCCTTCCCACCAGAAGGTTTTTACAGTGGCGGTCATCTTTCGGGAGCAGGTTTTGGCCATGGGCACGGCCGGTTCCAAGAAAGAAGCCGAACAACGGGCGGCGGCGGCTGTTCTTGCCGATTATAAGACAATGGTTGTCTAACCGGCGACTTTCTGGACGGATCAGCGCGGGGAATCAATGACTAAACCCAAAAAAACCGGACTGCGCCGCATTATTAATGCGGCGGGTTATTCCTGGCAAGGTTTGCAGACGGCCTGGAAGAATGAGGCCGCCTTTCGGCAGGAGCTGGCGCTGTCGTTTGTGCTCCTGCCCCTGGCCTGGTGGTTGGGAGGCAACGGGGTGGAGAGGGCCCTGCTCATGGGCAGTTGTCTGGTCGTATTGATAACGGAATTGCTTAATTCAGCGATAGAATCTGTGGTTGATCGGATTGGCCCCGAGCAGCATCCACTCTCAGGGGCGGCCAAGGATATCGGCTCGGCAGCGGTTTTCATTGCCCTGTTGCTGGTGGTGGTGGTCTGGAGTCTGGTTCTTTTTGACCGGTTTTAGTAAGGATATGGCGCATATTTCCTTCATCCAGCGGGCCTTTGCGTGGTTGCGCCGTCCTCGCCTCAGCCGTATTCAGTTGACCCTCCTGGTTTCAGCTCTGCTGGCGCTGTTGTATAATAACGCCTTCTGGTCCGAACTGGGGACGATTGCCGCGTACTCGCAGCAAAGTTGGCTGTTTCTGGCCTCCATTTTTTTCCTGCTGCTGGCCTTTTTTCATCTCTGCCTTTCTCTCTTGAGTTTTCGCTGTCTTATCAAGCCGGCCTTCATTTTTATCCTTTTCCTCGCCGCCTTTGCCGCCTATTTCATGGAGACCTACGGCATCATGATTGATCGCGCCATGATCAAGAATGTCCTGACCACGGATCTGGCCCATGTCAAAGAACTGCTCAATGTCAAAATGTTTTTTTACCTTCTGGTCCTGGGGGCGCTACCGGCGCTGCTGATTGTCCGGGCCGAAATCCGCTATCATTCCCTGCTGAAAGAGTTGTTTATGGTGGTGGGGGCGTCGTTGACCAGCGCCGCCCTTTTTGTGCTGGTGGTGATCTTTTTCTATAAGGAATACATTTCTCTTGGCAATAATTACAACTACTTACGACACATGGTGAACCCGGTAGGCTCCATTTACGCCGTCTTCTCCTGTGCCAAAAAGGCCATCACCAGTGGCAAGGTGGTGGTCAGGCCGGTGGGCGAGGATGCGCGGCAGGAGAGGGGCGAGCGCAAGCGGCTGGTGATTCTGGTGCTGGGAGAAGCGGCGCGGGCTCAGAATTTCTCGCTCAATGGCTATGAGAAAAAGACCAATCCTCGGCTGGAAAAAGAGGATATCTTGAATTTTACCAATGCATGGTCATGTGGTACGGCCAGCACGGTGTCACTGCCCTGCGCATTTTCCCATTTTGGCCGCAATGGTTACAGCGATGCCAAGGCCGAACGACATGAGGGCTTGCTTGATATTTTGCAGCGGGCTGGTATCCAGGCGCTATGGCGGGAGAATAATTCCGGTTGCCGTGGGGTCTGTGATCGGGTGGAGACACAGGTTCCAGGGGCCAGATTTCGGGAGGCGGGTTTCAAGGGGACGGGGGAAGAAGCCGGGTTGTGTGCGGATGGTGAGTGTCAGGATCTGGTTCTGCTGACTGAATTGGAGTCATACATAGACAGGAGTGGTTCGGGCGGGAAGGACATTTTTATTGTTCTGCATCAGAAAGGAAGTGGGGGGCCGGCCTATTATCGTCGTTCGCCGTCTTCTTTCAAGGTCTTTCTGCCTGAATGCACCACCAATCAGTTGCAGGAGTGCCGGGCCGAGGAACTGGTCAATGCCTATGATAACAGTATCCTCTATACCGACTATCTTCTTGCTCAGGTGATTGATCTGTTGAAGAAAAAGAGCGCTCAGTTTGAGGGCGCCCTGGTCTATCTTTCCCTCTCCGGTGAATCTCTGGGCGAAAAAAATATCTACCTGCATGGTCTGCCCTATCTCATCGCTCCCGATGAGCAAAAGCATGTCCCTTTTATGGTCTGGCTGGATGCCGGTTTTGCGGCGGGCAACCATATTGATCCCCACTGTCTGCGCAAACGGCGGGACGCCCCTTTATCCCATGATAATCTTTTTCATTCCACTCTGGGTTTGCTGGGAGTAAAGACCGTGATGTACAATAAGGAACTGGATATCTTCGCTGGCTGTCGGCAATAATTCCTTTTTTTGGTAAAAGATCATGCCGCTGGTGATTCCCGTTTTCATTGCCCATCAGGGCTGTTCGCAGCTTTGTCTTTTTTGTAATCAGCAGGTGATTACCGGCGCCAAACAGGGGGGTAAAGTCGTTGCTGTCCAGCCGGCGCAGGTGGAAGCTATCATTGCTGAGTGGCTGGCGCGCCCTCGCAGGCGGAAGGAGTCAAGCGAAGAGCGGGCCGGTTCGGTGCAGGTGGCCTTTTATGGCGGCTCTTTCACCTGCCTGCCGCCTGCCTATCAGGAGAGCCTGCTGGCGGCAGTCCAACCTT
>DYNG01000008.1 GCA_020721165.1 Desulfocapsa sulfexigens | reverse complement strand
AGCCTCTGGTTCTTTCGCTGCTCATTCCGATGTGAGTGCCTCCTGAGCAGTTACGAATTCATTTTGATGAAAGCACCCTGAGTTCAGCGCGAAGCGCAGTATTTTTTTCGTAAATACTTGCCGCCAAGTCTTTGATCTCATCGGCACTAAGTTTTTTCAACTTAGGTGGCTTAATGTTAAAATAAATAAACCTTTCGATCATTGGTTTAAAATACCTTAAGGAAATTGATATTTCAGGGTAACTTCCATACATACAACCATCACAACTCCTAGTGCATCTATAGACTTTTTTATGAATTCGTCCATCCCGATACCATTTTGGAAATTCTTTATGATAAACAGGAAAGGATTCCTCAATCTCAAAATCGACACAAACTTTCATATCTCCATTTGGAGAAATTGCAAAGTATAAATTTGGTGAATCACAGACTTGCCCATTTCGTCGTCTCCATTGTAGTGGCTTCCCTGCCACAAAGCGATAAATATCATCTAGGTATTCATCGGAGTCATATAGATTAAAATTTGATTGTCTCATCCTTTTAAGTTCATCTATAACAACTTTAACCCCTGGATATTGACTTTTGTCGAAAGTTACAACCCAAGGGTCGTCGAAAGTGCGGAAACCACGAGGTCTCTCTGGAGATGAAGTATGAACCGGAACTAATGAAACACCCCACCCAATTTGAGTTGCAAATTCAACAACGTCTGGTATTTCAAAAAGATTTCGGGGCATCAGTACTGTTCCAAAGAAAGCGGTCCCATTCTCTGGAAACATTTCGTTAATCATAGAAACTGTTTCTATAGCACGATGCCAAGATTTAGCGAAACCGCCATTAATAGTTTCCTGAGTATCTGGCTTTAAACTGTCAAGTGATATACTAATATCGTACCCACCATTATCAATGCAGCGTGCTAGTACATCCCTACTAGCAAGGCCATTTGTTTGCATTCGCACATGAATTCCAACATCCGTAAATGCGCGAATGATTTCAGGAATATCTTTCCTTACAAAGGGTTCTCCACCGATCAATAAGACTATGCACACTCCAATTTCAGATAAGTTCTCAGCTACTTTGCGGATTTGGGTAATATCCATTTCTCCAGCAGAGGCATCGGAATATATAATATTGCATTGCTCACATGCCAAATTGCACCTTGCCGTTATGTAGAACTGAACATAGGCAGGGCTAGATTTTGTTAGACTACTCCTTGCAAGTTGCAATTTTTGTTTTATTGTGAAGGAACTCATTGATAATTAAAATTGTTTTGTTATGTTTATTTTGTAGATTCGATTACAATTAAGGAATATGGAATTCTCAGCGCGTTCTCATATGTAGTTATACAAAGCGAATTGAAAATCCTATTGCACAATCGTGCATAACCTGCTTCATCTCTCATAAATCGCCCTCGATCACGCATTACAAAATATTTAGCCAACTTTGATTGTTTTTCGTGTAGCACACCATCTAGCGTAATCAATCGACCGCCTGGAATTAATGAATTCCAAGCAGTTTCCAGTAATTGAAGGACTTCTCCATCATTCAAATGATGCAGCAATCCATTTGCCATTACAATATCAAAGTTATTATATTTTCCAACTATATCTTCGCCTACTTTTTCTTGAATAAATGTACCGGCATTTCCAAAGCGTTGTTTAGCTGCAGCAATATACTTTGCATTCAAATCAAAACCAACATAATTTACATTATCTAATAATTTCAGAAAATCTCCAGGACCACATCCAATGTCAAGGATGTTTGCACCATCAAATGGTTTTATATGGTTCTTTATATATTCTACCCGAAACCCCCCAGAAAGACCGACTATGGAAGAAAATGCCCTATACACAAATGGATGGTCTAAGCAATTCCAAACAAGTCTCCATCTCCAATATTTTCGTTCACTATTTGGTTTTATCATATTATGTATTTTAGCAATTACTGTGAAATTGGATTATATGTTCGGTAGTGATTCGAGGAGTTTTCAATCTCATTAATCATGTCCGCCACACCATAGTTAATCGCATCGGTGAAATCGGCCGTTTTTCCCTTTGCATTTAGAGGAGAGAATTTGAAACCTATCTCACCCTGAAAGGACTCCCCCTCAAATATGATTGCAGCCATAAATCCATTAGCACGAATTAACTTGGGAGGAACATTATGCGATGTATGCACTGTCAATTCAAGGCAATGGCTAAATTCCATTGGCAGTAATATTATACTTTGCCCAGCTGATTCCGCAGCAATGGCCACACGATCTTTCAGGAAATAGGCTCTTGAATTTTTCGCCTTACTGAGTTGGCTCTCAATATTATCACTTAGATATACACTGTTTGAAAATTCAAAATCCGTATTAGATATTCCATTTAATATGTCATCCATTTTATTGGAAATGCGCACTTCTGTAGGAGAATAGTTAAATAAGTTTACGCCTTTTAGCTCATAAAGATAAAGCTTAATATTTTCTGAGACGATTTCTTCTATTATAAGAGTGCTATCAGATATATCTAAAGGCGCACTCGTTATGACATACTTTACACCAATAGCACTAAATAATTTAGTATTTGGTATATTAATGGGCAAAAATTGCAACATTCGGAAAACATTATCTTTACTTCCAGTCAATCTGTGAAATGCAGTGACAGTGAATGGTGAAAGAAAATTTCCTACATCACTATAGATTGGAATCCCCTCATAAAAGAGACTCCATCTAAAGTCTGCTCCATCTGTGGCCAAAGCGGAAGCACTGTCGAAAGTGTAAATACCCACTTGCTCATGATCTTTTCTCCATGGTGTTGACTCTTGCCCCATGTTAATGACTCGTCCTCTAAACTTATCCCCCGATAATTTTAATGCAGTTTCCTTCCTTAATATTGAAACAATTGCTGAATTATTTCTTACTTCTTTGTAACCCGTCCATGAGGAACGCACCCTGTGGTTCTGCGCGATCGATAATAAAATAAGGGCAATACAAATAAAAAGTGGAAATTTATAACTATCTGGAGAGAGAAACTGCTGTTTAAATCGACTGGCATAGATTCCTGTAGAATGCTTAAAAAGAAGACCCTGAAATTGTTCTAAGCCCCAAGCTGACACAGTTGCAATAGTCATTAGCACGAGTACTGCATGGATAGGAAGAAGAAAGGTCTCAAGATATGCAGTATTGATCGAATAAAGGTTTGCCGCTGAATGAAAAACATCAAATGCACGAATTGTTATCCACATCACGGCACATAGAAGATATATTCTCGTTAGCGACTTTCGCAAAAAGAACTGCGCAATAGCTCCACCCAATAACAGAAACGGCATCCCTCTATATAAGAATGAATTGATAAAACTAACTATCGGTGGACCGTGAAGTTCGTTGACGCGAGTTACATGCGGAGCTATGAAAAACTGTTTGACCATTTGCTCCCACGCATCAATGCTAGCGAGGTTATTTGGGTACCCCATATGAGCTGCGCCGATGAGTCGAACGGAAGAGTCTGCCATTGCCTTTAATCCCCCAGCACATGGCACGAACGATACGCTCGCTGCTATGCCACCCGCCAAAATCACGGGCATGATCTCACAACTCTTCTCAAGGCATAATAAACGCCAAAGATAGACTACAATGCAGAATACCGCAATAGGTCCAGCCATGAATGGCATAGCTAGCAAAAGCCATAAAAGTATGATACCTTGAACAAGACCCTCAATAACTGAACATAGAATGCCGGAGCGACCTGTTCGAAACACCAGTCCCGCTAATACGAGACCGAACCCAAAGAGAGTCACTAATGGAGGCCAATAAATGAGAGGCCAATAGGCGACCACCGCCCATCCTCCGACTGGTAAAATTGTGACGGACGTAAGCAAGCCATAGCCGAACGACTTCTTCGTCGTTATACCAACAGCACGAAAAAAGAATGCAGTTCCTGCAACGGCCTCCAGGAAAATCCAGCTATAGAACATCGTCATGCGAACCCCCTCTGGGAAAAAGGCTCCCACGCGAAACGCTGGCAGCAAAGCAGCATTCGTCATAAAAAAGGTGTTCCCAAGGCTGCCAGTAGAATTCATTGTGTGATCAAAGACACTTGTGGATCTAGCAGCTTGAACAAGCCCTAGCGCTATCGAAAAGTAGTTTTCGGTAAACCTTACGATGTAGGGATAAGAAAGGCTAAATAAAACAAAACCGGTAACAAACGATATTAAAAGTGCAGGGACTAGCACTTGTGCATCCTCCCACATGATTGAGACATTGATCCCGAATGGTTTTCGTTGCAGCCGAATTTTGTTCATTTGAAAATATTATTTTCTGCGAAATTAGGAATTGAACACTTTTTACTATCCAGAATGAAAGGAGTATTAACTGACTTACTTCCTATCGGATGTCGAGTTTATCGAATCTGAGCGGTGATGAATCATCTTCGCGAGTCAATTTAATGGCAAGCAACCCAAGATATTTTTGCCACCAATTAGCAGGATTTTTTCACACAAGGGCCTGGCTAGATTAATTTTATTTTAAAATGTAACATTTGGGCGAAATTCTGTAAGCCCATCTACATCTTGTGTGTAGTTTTCCTTAACGGCAGGGTTTTGCAAAAGCCTCACTACGCTTTATTTTAACAGTCTACCGAGTCTCAGGAGAATTTTGCTCAACAATGACTTTCCCTTGCGGGCCACACGCCCCGCATTCACCCCTGAGAGCCCCGTATAAAGATTCGTGACCATTGCAGGCACCCTGCCGACCGAAGTAGTCATTTCCAATGCTCCAGCAAATGGTCTATGCTGAACCTTACGAAAAATGACCTGCAAAGCAACATCCTTGATTTGTGTGCGAGCAAGATAATCTCCAATAGGACAAGATTGCATGTTAGACATTGAGTTTTTAAGCGCAGGAAAGTATGATGAATAGTCTGCTAAGGGTTGAAAAAGGTTATTGTCATTACCAGGGCCTTCAAACCAAAAGTCAACTACTTCATATTGGTTATAGCCAGCCAGATCAAACATGCATCGGGGAGTGTAGGTAAAGTATCCGTGGTTGGAGTAACCCGCACATGGCAAAGAGTGAACAATGTAGCCTCCGGTTTTTGTCGAATCGTGCAAGACTTTGAAGGCGTTATACTGATTGAGCAGATGCTCCGTTGTCCCAAAGTTTAGCACCACATCAAAGGCTTCTACAAAGTTTTCTGGTGCTGCTTGATGGTTCAAATCCAGAATTGTAGTTCTGTAACCATCGGCTATATCAATGGCTTCGTAGCGTATTCCCGCTCGCTCAAAAAGTTCCCCTGCGAAGGCATCGTTCTTGCCCCCGCTAACGCTGTCATACGCCGACCCGAGTGCCAACTTTTTAGCTACTGCTTTTGCATCATCATCAAGGATAACACCATAAGATTCGAAAAATTCGATAATCCCCTGCTGAGACGCTTGATATAAGTTTGAAGACCCTACATCAAGTAAGCTCTTTGTTTTACGAGATAGGATATCTTTATTCTGTAGCGTTTGTATTGAGTTTAGCGTGATGCCCATATTTGTATTTTTTTGTTTTTTAACTAAATGAGGTGATTGATGTTATAGTGTGAATAAAAACCTGAATTCAAGAGGAGATCAGATTGCTATTTTTAAGAGGAGCGAAAAGGTGCACATCGATAATTTGCGGTGTTTTTTTATTCTGTAATTTCATAATCAAGCAAAATATCGACTAATTATTCTAAAAGAACCGATGCCTCGAGCCCAACGATGGATGCGTCGGGACAAAGAACGACAAACTTACCACCTTTCTCTAAGTATTCTTGATTCGCTGCAATGATTTTTGCTGCATGAACCCAAGCAAGAATGACGGTAAATTCGGGCATCCGCTGATACAACTGACTAGTTGGGACAATGGGAATGCCATCACCAGAAGAATACCGACCGACTTTCTGTGGGTGATCATCGAGGATATATTGTATCGTATCGCCAAGGCCTAACTGAGAGATAAGAGTGGGACCGCTTCTTGCCGCACCATAACCGGCCACTTTTGTGCCATGAACACGCCATTCCGCGGCGAGGCTCGATATTTTTTTTCTTAGTTCTCCAACCTTTGTAGCAAATTCGTGCAGCGGTGCCAAAGTATTTAAACCCAAAGATTTCTCCTTTTGCAGGAATTTCTCGATGCTCAACTCGACATTGCGAGATCCACCTTTGCGTTGAACAAAACCGACTAGCGATCCGTGTTGGATATACGGGTAACGAGTCACATGGATAAGCTCCAATCCATGCCGTTCGAAAAAGGGCTGCAAGGCAACTACAGAGTGATGGCTCATGTGCTCGTGGAAGATCGTCGCGATGAGCATACCGTCTAAAATGTCGCATAGGTATTGGGATTCGAAGACAAATACGCCATCGTCAGCCAGAAGCGTTCGAATGCCATCCACGACCTCTCCTAAATTGTCCGCGTGAGCAAAAGCGTTGAACATGCACACCACGCTGGCAGGACCACGCTCATGACGGATGCGCTCCCCCAGAGAATGGGACATCAACTCCGGAAGGGTCTCGATCCCGTTCGCCGTGGCCTGTCGAGCAATCTCTTTCGCGGGATCAATCCCCAAAACAGAATACCCAGACTCTTGGAAAGGACGCAGCAACGAACCGTCGTTGCTACCAATATCAACCACCAACGAACCGGGCGCGGGCTGATAAGTCTCAATGATTTTCGCTGCAACCTCGCGGAAATGTTCGGGCATTCCTTTGGCATCCCCCGAGTAGTAAGTATATGCTTCCCAGAGACTTTTTGAATCCACCACATCAAGCTGATGGACATGTCCACAGTCGGCACACATATAGAGATCTACAGGATATCGATCCGCACTTTTACCCGTTTCACTATCGGCACAGTAATTTTCTGAAAGTGGAATAGGCTCTAGTTTCAATACCAAGTGAACATTTGGCGATTCGCAGAGACGGCACATGGTGCGGTGGTGAACAGTAGCTTGTTGCATAAAATGGTTGAGGTTTAAAGTTGAATATCTTTGGTGATGTCGCGAACCACATCCTCCAAAGGCTGCGGTAAAACTCCGGTGAGTTGGGTGGTTCGTTCCATTCCCAGACCGCTGTAAGTTGGCTTGTAGGCGATGTGGATGCCTTTGGCCGTGGCCGAACTGGGAACGATCAACGAGCTATCGATACTCAAGGAGCCAGCCAAAGCATGGGCCAAATCGACATAGCTTACATTCCTTGAACCAGATAAGTGAAGGCCGCCCGCGACACGCTTGCCCCCAATCGCGGCAAGAGCACTTCCCACAAACTGGACCGACATCGGGGCAAAAATGAGATCGCTGAAGGGTTCAATTGCATTTTTCTGCTTCCAAGCTGCAATCCAACCAGGAAGGGGGGAAGTCTCCGAACCCAGTATCTTCGTCAACCGAACCACATTGAATCTGTCAAGTACTCCTTGGTCTGAGGCTGTCGCAAAAGATCGTTCTTCAGCTTCGTGCTTTTGGATCGCATACGCAATGCGTGCATCATGCAGGTCTTCTTCGTGAGGCCACGGTCGCTCCCCACCGAAAACTGAGTTGGTAGAGATGAGAGTGACAAATAGCCCTTGGGAGAGTAAGGCCTCAACGAGCCGCGGAGTCAGCTCGACATTGATCTTGCGAGCCAACGGATCCGTTTCACAACGATCATAGTTGGTTGCCGCAGCTACTACATAGGCGTAAGTCGCCTTCATTGGCAGTTGGTAACTCTCAGGATCTTCAAAGTCTAGATAAATCCGCCGAGCTCCTGCCGAGTTCCGGCGACGAGTCGTCCCATATACTTCTTCGCCTGATTGATGCAGAGATTTCATTAAAGAAGCACCAACTAGACTGTCGGCACCTATTACCAAATAAATATTTTTACTTCTCATATCTAGAGTATAATATACATATTAATAAATAGATTCATTTCACTTCACTTAGATCGTTAATTACTCGAACTGAGGCATTCAAACACGGAAGATTGATCAGACCATAATGAAAATCACTGGAAACAACATTAAAACTTATCACATCATAAATGTAAAAAAGAACATTTTCCATATTGAGATTTATTCCCATGTCTATAAAATAAACCCCACCTCGAAGAACGGGAAATACAAACTTGAATGTTGTTAAGAGATACCTACTGTCTGGTATGCTCGGCAAGCTGTAAGCCCCATCCAAGTCCCATATATTTTCACCAGAAACTACATACCCTAAATGATCCTTGATAGTGAAACCAATTGCATATGGAGATTGAATTACTTTTTTTACTAAAAAAATAATATTAAAACAAACTTCCTCTCCTGAATAAAAATTATCCAATCGTTTCAAGTTTACATTCGAGAAATATGCGTCGACTAACTCAACCGCATTTTGACATATCTCAGGCTTCTTCTTTGGAGCTATTTCAACTAAATACTGGCAAGATCGTTTGCGGGTAGGTCCGGAAGCAAGTATCCAACTATCAGTACGAAGTATTGACTTATTATTTTCATTAGTTGCATCAGAAAGGATCGAATTCTGTACTGACGCTTCAGCAGTGTGACGGGCGAAATAGGCTTCGGTCACCGTCTTACAATCTCCAGAACTTTGAGAGACTCCTTTTTCAAGCCACAATGCTCTGCTACAAAGTGCCCGAGCGGTGCCTACGCTATGGGTGACAAACAGAAGAGTGCCGCGCGTCTGAAAATCAGCAATCCAACGCATACATTTCTGAACAAAGAAAGCATCTCCCACAGCTAGCGCTTCATCTACGATGAGGACATCGGCATCGACATGGGTTATGACAGAGAAGGCCAGTCGCATCAACATCCCACTGGAATAGGTCTTTACTGGCTGGTTGATGAAGTCACCGATTTCACTGAACTCGAGGATGCTCCCATAAACACTATCGATCCGCTTCCTTGACAGGCCTAGGACTGTTGCATTGAGATAGACATTCTCTTTGCCAGTGAATTCGGGGTTAAACCCCGATCCCAGCTCTAGAAGTGCGGCCACTTTGCCTCGGACAGCAACCTGACCCTCGGTAGGCTGAAGGGTGCCGGCCAGGATTTTGAGAAGCGTCGATTTGCCACTTCCATTGCGGCCAACGATTGCCACGCTCTCGCCTCGGTGAACCGTCAAGGAAACATGATCCAAGGCGCGGAAAGGTTTAACCCCCTGCGCGGCACGGAATGTGCACCAGTTACGAATTCTAGCTGGAAGGATCGTTGAGCCAGCCGCATGGCGCGCTAAAGGCACATACAACGGTGCCAAAGGAGTCTGCCAAAGGTTATACTCTTTGGAGATATCATGTGCTTCAATGACTGCTAGCTCGTCACTCATATGTCAATATCATTAAAGCAGGTCAGAAAAAACATTTTTGGTCTTCATAAAGAATAGAAACCCGATATGAAAAACGATTAGACCGACGGCCATCAAAATAGCCCAGACGATCCAGTCGGGGCTCTCGTTCTGGAGCAAGACTTGCCTTGACATCTGGGCTAGCTGAGCGATTGGGTTCAGCGCGACCAGCCAACGAACCTGCTGAGGCATACTAGCAATAGGATAAAAGATAGCACTACCAAACATCAATGCGATCATCAGCGGCGGAACGACTGCTTGGAGATCCCGCATAAAAACACAGGCACTCGTCATGATCCACGCAACGCCTAAAGTAAGCAGCAGGAAAGGAAGAAAGATCACAGGAAAAAGGAGCACGGTCACAGAAAATCCGCTTTGCACATACCCGATCCCCGCCATCAGCGGGATCATCGCCAAGACCATGTTTAGCAAAGCCACCCCACAGACAACGACCGGAAGCACCTCCAGAGGAAAAACGACTCGGGTTACAAAATTTCCGTAACTCCGCATCAGCGTGGTACTGCGGGTAAAGCAGGAGGAAAAGAAGCCGAACAAAGTGAGCCCGCAAAACATGGCCAGAGCAAACTCCCAGCGGGTCTCGCCTTCACGAAAAGATCCCCGAAAAACAAAGCCAAAAACAACTGTATAGATGGCCAGCGTCATGACTGGCGTGGCGATCGCCCAGAAGACACCCAACGAGGAAGCTCGGTATTGAGAGTGGAACTCTCGCTGCATCATCTGCCAGACGAGATCGCGGTTCCGGAAGAACGATTGAATATATCCAAACATTATAGCATAGGAAATGAGGCTTTAGCCGAAGAAAACAAAAATCGCTCACAGAAACGCTTTTGCCGTGTCATTTGCGTCCGCAGCAGAGTGCAAAGATGTATTGAGACATCGGATAAAAACCGGTGTGCAACACCTCGTCATTCATGGAGAAAATAAAAACTTTCTGGAAATACCTCTGCATGACCTGCTTGAACTCAGGGACTTTCTTGCAATTCACATGACCAGCTTTACTCGGAGGCGAAGCATACTCCTGGGATTCGAGTGAGGGCATCCCAAAAATCAGAGAACCATCCCCCTTGAGCGAAGCCACCGCGTTGCGGATAAAAATATCTTCCTTTTCGCGGGGGATGTGCTCCAGCACATCGAGGGCATAGATCCCATCGTAGGAGCCGGGAACAGAGCCTTCGAGCATATCGTGAACAGCCAACTCGATCGGCCAATCTGGATCGACACGATCTAAGGCATCTTGAATGAAAACCGCATCGAAATCAACCGCCTTCAGATTTTTGACTTCTTGCTGCACCATGCGACTGCCGATGGCATCGCCGCAGCCGATTTCTAAAACATCTTCAAACCCACTGAACATTTTTGCGACAAACTTATAGCGGGATAAAATAAAGAGCAGATGCCGGGGATCGTCAGTCCACACCTGTGTGCCGCGCAAGCCCATAGAGGCTAATCCTTTTCGGTCGCGAATTTCCAAACAGCTTTGGTATTGAGGTTCTCTTGTAGTTTCTTTTTTCATATCTATTTAAGTTTTTATATTTAGTGATTATTTTAGAATGTAAATTTTTTATGGACATGCCGCACACAAATTATCATGATTATTTAGTGGGCGCACCCAAAATACTTTCAAGATAAATTGTATCGACCTCTGAAGATGCCCAAGATGCGAATTCCGTATCTAACGAGATCCACGGCCCTGATGTCACCTCGTAAAATACAAGGTAGTCAGAATGAACAATCTGTGTATGGAACACGGGACGGTCAATACGATAGATAATCGGGTTTCCGGCTGATCGATCCAGCCGAAACCGGCTAGCAACAGATCCATCGTCATCGAAGAAAACAACCGTGGCACTCCCTTCAATGAGATGGAATGACTCCGTTTTTCGCAGATGGCGATGGGGGCGAATATAAACGCCACGAGCCAACACGATGAGCATTTCATGTATGGATTCATCTGCACTTTTGTGGAGGCAAATTCGCGCTCTCTTAAGAGGGCTGGCATCAGCTACTTGCTTGAGCATGGAAATCGCATCGAAATCTACAAGACCCGGATGCCCATCAAGCACCATCACATTTTCTGATTGTTGCAAAAGCTGCATAGATAAATTTAATTCTTGGTCTTACCGATTTAAAACCTTGAAGTCACTTGCTTGCTCTTTTGCCTAGTCACAGCTTAGCGGAAACTGGGCGAACTGGAAGCCATGCTCTGGTGCTGCGAGGATAAATGCTGGCCATGACACCTCCAGTAGAAAGGTAGGAGTCGTTGCGTTTCAAAATGGCCGCCTCGCTATCGGGGGCAGCCGCCAGCAGACACAAGGCTGGGCGAGCCTCAAGCAGATGCGAGGATGGTAAAATGGGTAACTGGCAACCAGGCATGAAAAGCCCAGCTTTACGCGGGTCATCGTCAATAATACACGACAGCAAATCTCCCAGACCAAGCAAATTGATAAAAGTGGCGGCGCGATGCCCTGCCCCAAGCAGGCAAATTGTGTCTCCTTTTGCTTGGATTGCTTTCAGTTCATTGCGGCATCGGGCACCCAATTCCTCTAGCCCCTCCCGAAAGTTGATGCCCAAAGCGAGCTCAGCAGCAATTTTTTCCGCTTGCACTGGTGGCACCTGACTTGGTCTGCGGTTTGCAACAAACGCTACGAGACAGTCTTCTAAAGTGTATGGATAGCGGGCGACCTCCAAAAGATCCAACCCATGCGGCGCAAATGCTCGCTCCAGCGTAAACTCAGTGAAATAGCTTACATGCTCCTCCCACAGAGTGCTGACATCGAGCTGGCGGAAGGTTTCCTCGCTATCCGGCACCTCAAACACAAAATATGCATTCTCCCCACCCCAGGCTTGCAAGGCTTTTAGAACGGCTCCAACGGAGTTTGAATGCTCAAGAAGATGACGCACCACAATAACTCCCGGAGTCCCTTTCCGCGCACGGAGCAATTCACCCATATCTGTGTTTAGCACACTCTGAATCGACTCCATGCCGGAACCGGGCGCCGTCAAGCCGAGTTCTTCTAACCCCACTCGCCAAGTGCGATGAAATCCCTTTCGCTCCAAGCGAGCCAGAACCGTGTAGTCTTTGTAACTGAGACCCACGATCAAAGTATCTTGGTTGACTCCTGGCAGTTGGACGATTTTTTCAACCACATCGTCAAGATGCGGCTCGGGCTCTTGATAACTGATCCAAGGCAATCGGGGACGAACTTCTTCACTGGGCCAAGGGGTCTCCAACTGCAAAAGCCCATCCTGCAAGCATTGGGAAAGGATTAGCGGATGACGATATTCAGATGCACAACCAGAAGAAAGATAACGGTTGCAGATTGGTTGCAATCCAAAGTCAACCAACTGCGTTAACTTTCCTTCACATTCTTGACAATGAGATGACATGCTTAAAAATAGATAAATTCGTAATCACCACGGTAGCCGAACTTTTCGTAAATCCACAGCCACTCTTCCACATCAAAAAACGATTCACAGGTGAGCGCCC
>DYNG01000209.1 GCA_020721165.1 Desulfocapsa sulfexigens | reverse complement strand
GATGGCCCAAAGATGGGAAGCAAGATGGTATATTGGTAACTTCCGAGTCCCTAAGCTCTGTTAAGAGCATCTGAAATATTTCGTCATTTTATACTAACAACAACCCAACTCATCAACCCAAAATCATCACTTCATCCTTGTAAAAAACAAGTTTTTGAGTAATAATCATTGGATATTGCAGTAGAAAAAATCTATTTTTTACAAAGGGAGCATCTGCAAATGAGTTTACTCAAAGAGTTCAAAGAGTTTGCCATCAAGGGCAATGTTATTGACATGGCGGTAGGTGTCATCATCGGCGCCGCCTTTGGCAAGGTTGTCACCTCGGTTGTCAGCGACATGATCATGCCGCCCATTGGCCTGCTGATTGGCGGGGTGAATTTCAGCAACCTGGCCATCACCCTGCAAGCCGCCACCGCAGAAAGCCCGGCGGTGGTGATCGCCTATGGCAAGTTCATCCAGACCACCATTGATTTTACCATCATTGCCTTTGCCATTTTCATGATGATCAAGGCTATAAATTCGCTCAAACGCCAGGAGGCCGCCGTCCCACCAGAAGCTCCCACCCCTACCCCGGAGGAAATACTGCTGACCGAAATCCGTGATCTGCTGAAAAAAGAATAACTCTCGAATCAGCATGGAGACGGATCCGGCTGTAATCAGCGACGAATTTGACCGGCACAAGGAGCCGGAGGAAGTATTCACTCCCCTTGATTCTGCCCGTTACAGCCAGTTCTATGCCCTGGAAATGGCCGATTTTGACGCCGATTTCCCCTTTTACCGTGACCATATTGCAACAGCCGGCGCTCAGCAAAAAACACCTCTCTCCGTGCTGGAACTGGGGTGCGGCACGGGCCGGCTCTGCCGCCTGCTGGCGACCACCAACGCTGAAATTACCGGCATAGACCTCTCTTTCGATATGCTGCGGCTGGCCAGAAAAGCGACAGGGCAAGCCTCCATTTCCTACCTGTGCATGGATATGACCGCCCTGGCCTTTGCCGGGCAATTTGATACGGTCATCATCCCCTACCACACCTTGAACCTGCTCCTAACCGCCGAACGAATCATCATCTGCCTGCGACAGATTAAATCTCTGCTCACCACAAGGGGGCAACTCCTCCTGCAACTTTATGTCCCCGATGAGGAAGCTCTCACTTCAGGAGACAAAAAAATATTTCAATTCAAGATCATGAAACGAGCTGACGGAGGCAGGGTCATCAAAGAAACCCGGCGCTCCTGCATCCATGAACAGCTTATCCTGGAAGAGCGCTATCGGGTTCGCCCCCAACGCGCCGGTTCCAGCCGGGAAGACTACAACCACACCTTCCGCCTGGCCGCCTTTGCACCTGAAAAATGGCTGTCCCTTTTTCACGACGCTGGCTTCACCTTCCACCAGCAACGGGGCGGCTATCAGCTTTCCCCTTTTCTTGCAGGCAGAGATTCGTGCCTCTTTATCAAAGCAGGTCATGCCGAGAATACACCAACGAATCATCTTGAGGCCAGAACCCAGCCCCCCAGTTGACCGGTATCCCCAGCCAAGCATATCAATTTAACCCCTTGATTTTATTGGCGCCACGGCGCAAATCGAATTCGCGATGCCAGAATTATTGTCCTGGTGTCAATTTATGTAAAAAAACAAGTGACGAGAGGAAGGATCACGGCAAAGGAAACACTTTCAATTTTACCGAGGAACGGCTTCGAAATAACGGACTGGTGGCCCTGGCCTTGTTGATTGCGTGAGCGACCTCAGGCAGAATGACCTGTAAGATTATTACATTTTGCGGAGGCCCTGAAAACGCCACCATAAAGAACGAATAATTGGTAGCTGTTTCCGTTTATGGTTATTAGAGTGCCTGTAATTTATCCGTAGTTTTGGATGTTGACTTTCGTTTGTGAAATTATTCAGTTATGTTGTTATCTTTGTTTGCTGTTTCAGGGGATTCTGCCCATTCTTCATTGAGATCATAGGCTTGACCATTTTCTTTTTACTGCGGTTTTGCATAAATTAAGAGAGCAATAAAATGATTTTCAGTGAAGACTCAAGAGTCAAAATACCATGCATCCTTCATCTGGTCAGGCTCGGCTATCAGTACCTTTCCCTTAAAAACGCCTCTTGGGACGAAGACACTAATATCTTCCCAAACATTTTCCAAGAATCCATCGCTCGACTTAATCCAAAAATGGAAAGCGACGACATCGAGCGGTTACTGGATGACATCAAGCTCACCCTGGACAACGAAGACCTGGGGAAGGCTTTTTATGAAAAGCTCCGCGCGCGTTCCGGCTTAAGGCTGATCGACTTCACCGACTTTGCCAACAACAGCTTCCATGTGGTTACAGAGCTGACCTACAAAAACGGCGACGACGAGTTTCGACCGGATATCATCCTACTGATCAACGGCCTGCCGCTGGTCTTTATTGAGGTCAAAAAGCCGAACAACCGCGAGGGTGTTCTGGCTGAGCGCAACCGCATTACCAAACGCTGCCGGAATCCCCGCTTCCGCCGCTTTGTCAACATCACCCAGTTGATGGTCTTTTCCAACAACATGGAGTACGAAGACGGCTCGCCGCAGCCCATCGAAGGCGCCTTCTACGCCAGCCCATCTTACGACACACCAATATTCAACTACTTTCGCGAAGAAGAGCAGCTGGATTTGGCCGAGCTGCTCGCCGCCGAAGATGACGCTATCGAAAACGCTGTTTTGAAGGACAACAACCTGAGCGTCATCAAGCACAGTCCGGAGTTTATCAGCAACAAGTCCCCGGACGCTCCCACCAACCGGATTTGCACCTCCTTATTCAGCAAAGTTCGCCTCTCATTCGTGCTGCAATATGCCCTGGCCTATGTGAACGAGGCCGATGGCCTGCACAAGCATGTAATGCGCTACCCCCAGCTCTTCGCCACCAAAGCCATTGAAAAAAAGCTGAATGAAGGCATCCGCAAGGGCATTATCTGGCATACCCAGGGCAGTGGTAAAACCGCACTGGCCTATTACAATGTGCAGTTTTTAACCGATTATTTTCAGCGCCGCTCGATTATCCCCAAGTTCTATTTCATTGTTGACCGGCTGGACCTACTGACCCAGGCCCAGCGTGAATTCTCTGGCCGGGGTCTGATTGTCCATACCATCAACTCCCGAGATGACTTTGCCAGGGATATCAACGCCATCCAGGTGATTCATAATCACACCGGCAGACCGGAGATCACCGTCGTTAACCCGAGTTTAACTGCCTCAAAAAAACACTCAATACAATCAGCATATTACATCATCAAAAAAAACGCAGTGGCACTACATTTGAAAATTTA
>DYNG01000208.1 GCA_020721165.1 Desulfocapsa sulfexigens | reverse complement strand
CTATTCTGCTTTACCTTCAGCCTTCAGTCTTCAACCTATCCACCTGAGTAGTTACAAGGCCCGTTAAACAATAATTTGATTTTTTATCTGTTTTTACAGATGGTTAGTGACCATCATCCGACTCCAGGCCGAGAACGGTTGCAGGCGCACGACGGGATTTTCAAGGTCCCTTTTTATGCGGAGAAAAACCAAAATGACCAGACGATTTTGTTGCTTATGGGTAGGAATGGCCCTGTCGTTGAATATGATGAACCCTTCTTCCTGCCTGGCTGATGGCGATACCATCAAGCTGGGGATTGCCGGAGCCCATAGCGGGGATCTGGCATCATACGGGCTTCCCACCGTCAATGCCGCCCGCTTGGTCGTTCAGGAGATCAATGCCAAGGGGGGAGTGAATGGGAAAAAGGTGGAACTGCTGATTGAAGATGATGTCTGTAAACCGGAAATCGCAACCAATACCGCCACGAAACTGGTTTCGCAAAAGGTGGATGCGGTGCTGGGCCATATCTGTTCCGGGGCAACGAAGGCGGCCCTGCCCATTTATAAGGCCGCCGGGATTATCCTGATCTCACCTTCAGCCACCAACCCAGAATTGACCCAGAGCGGTCAGTACCCCTATTTTTTCCGCACCATTGCCTCAGATGATATGCAGGCGAGGGCCGAGGTTGATTTTGCCATTAATATCCTTGGCCTGAAAAAAATCGCAGTCATTCATGATAAAGGCGATTATGGCAAGGGGCTGGCCGAATTTGTCAAGTCGTTTATTGAACAATCGGGAAAGGCGGAACTGGCGCTTTTTGAAGGCGTGACTCCGGGGGCCGTTGATTATTCGGCCATTGTCCAGAAGATCAAACAATCGCAGGCCGATGCGGTGCTCTTTGGCGGTTATCATCCCGAGGCCTCTAAAATTGTCGCCATGATGCGGAAAAAAAGGTTGAAGACGGTTTTTATCTCTGATGACGGAGTCAAGGACGACTCGTTTATCCGGGTGGCCGGCAAGGATGCGGAAGGGGTCTATGCCAGCGGCCCCCAGGATAACTCCCATAATCCCCTGGCCCGGATCGCCATTGAGGCCCACAAAAAGGCCTATGGCGCTGCGCCCGGCGCCTTTTATGAAAATGCCTACTCCGCGACCCTGGCCCTGCTGAATGCCATGGAGAAAGCCGATACCACCGAGTCTGGCGCGGTCAGCAAGGCCCTGCGCACGGAAAAGGTGGAGACGCCGGTGGGCGCCATCTCGTTTAACGAGAAAGGCGATGCCGTCGGTGTTGGTTTTGCCATGTATCAGGTCAAAGACGGTAAATTTATCGAGGTGAAGTAGGCTTTCAATCCCGAAATTTCGTGGTATTTGCCTGCCTTTATGGATTATTTTATTGAACTTTTTTTCAGCGGTCTGACCCGTGGTTCCATTTATGCCCTGATTGCCCTGGGATACACGATGGTCTATGGCATTATTGGCCTGATCAATTTCGCCCACGGTGAAATTTATATGATTGGGGCTTTTACCGCCTTTATTGTCTCCTCGGCGCTGGCCATTTATGGCTTCCCCCTGCTGGCCATTATTGTATTCTCGGGGGTGGCGGCGGCCATCTGGTCATCGGCCTATGGCTATACGGTTGAGAAAATCGCCTACAAACCGCTGCGCTCGGCTCCCCGATTGGCCCCGCTGATCAGCGCCATTGGGGCCTCTATTTTTCTGCAAAACTTCGTCCTTCTGGTTCAGACCTCTGATTTTCTGCCCTTTCCCTCATTGATTCCTGAATTTGCCTTTATGGAGCCAGTGGCCCATATTCTTGGCTCTTCTGATTTGGTGATTCTGCTGACCACCACCCTGGTGATGCTGGCGCTCACCTGGTTTATCCGCCGAACCCGCATCGGCAAGGCCATGCGGGCCACAGCCCAGGACAAGACGATGGCCTCGCTGATTGGAATCAATGTGGATCAGGTTATTTCCACGACATTTATTGTCGGGTCATCGTTGGCCGCGATTGGCGGGGTGTTGATCGCCTCCCATATTGGCCAGATCAATTTTGCCATCGGTTTCCTGGCCGGGATCAAGGCCTTTACAGCGGCGGTGCTGGGCGGGATCGGGTCTATTCCCGGGGCCGTTCTGGGCAGTCTGGTTCTGGGGCTGACCGAAAGTTTTGCCACCGGCTATGTCTCCAGTGATTATGAAGATGTTTTTGCCTTTTCTCTCCTGGTGCTGATCCTGATTTTCAAGCCCGCAGGACTTCTGGGGAAGGCGGAGATTACCAAGGTATGATGAGGGGCGGCGGAAATCTCTTGACCTTCCGGGAGCTGAAAAGGTCGTTTTCGACCTCGCTCTGGTTTGTCTTTCTCACCTTCCCCCTGGTGGTGATTCGGGTGAATCCCCTTGAAAAAACTGTCCAGTATCGTTGGCACAATATGGCCATTGTCGCTCTTGGCAGTTTTATCCTGTCTCTGCTGGTTCGTTACTGGTTGCTGAAAAAAGAACGGCAACCCGGGCCCGGTCGGACGGGATCAAGAAGCTCGATGCGCATTTCCTGGATTCATACTCTCCTGGAGCATCCCCGTTATCGCCTCCCCCTTTTTACGGTTCTGGGCGGGCTGCTTCTGGCCTTCCCCCTTCTGTTTTCTTCCTATCAGGCCAATATCATGACGACAGCCCTCTCCTATATCGTCTTGGGTCTGGGTCTGAATATTGTGGTGGGATTGGCCGGTCTGCTCGATTTGGGTTTTGTCGCCTTTTACGCAGTGGGGGCCTACAGCTACGCCCTGCTCAATCTTCATTGGGGAATAGGATTCTGGACCGCGCTTCCTCTGGGTGGGATTCTGGCGGCCTGTTGCGGCGTGGCGTTAGGGTTTCCTGTGCTACGATTGCGGGGTGATTATCTGGCGATTGTCACTCTGGGCTTTGGCGAGATTATTCGTCTGGTTCTGGAAAACTGGAGCACTTTTTCCCAGGGCCCGAGCGGCATCAGCAATATTCCCCGTCCGGGCTTTTTTGGTCTGGATCTGTCGTTTGAGCAGTCCATGATCTTTTCCTATTATCTGATGGCGGCCCTGCTGATGGTGACCATATTTGTTGTCAACCGCTTGCAGAATTCACGATTGGGCCGGGCCTGGAAGGCCTTGCGAGAGGATGAGATCGCCTGTCAGGCGATGGGAATTGACAAGGCCCGCACCAAGTTGCTGGCCTTTGGTCTTGGCGCCTTTTGGGCCGGTCTGATCGGGGTCACCTTTGCTGCCCGCACCTCCTTTATCAATCCGGCCAGTTTTACCTTTATGGAATCGGCCATTATCCTCGCCATTGTGGTTCTGGGTGGCGGTAAACCCATGCTGCCCAAGCTTGGGGC
>DYNG01000207.1 GCA_020721165.1 Desulfocapsa sulfexigens | reverse complement strand
AGGAGCCGTTGCGCGACACGACATGCCTCTGGAGAAAGGCGGTGCGGGCCGGATTGTCAGAGGGATTCTCGGGAATGGGGGGGTAAAATTTGCCACGAATATCAATGATTCTTGCCAGATACAGGGCCGCCACCAGATCAATCATCCCTGATCCGCACAGACCACAGGCCGGAGCGCCGCCAATGGTACGAATCTCCATAAGATAGGAGACAGGATCAATAGCCACAAATTCAATGGCCCCGGGCGCGGCCCGCATCCCCATGCGGGCGACCCCGCCTTCCAGGGCCGGTCCCGCCGCGCCGGCGCAGGCGATCAGCCACTCCTGGTTGCCAATCACCACTTCAGCATTGGTGCCGACATCAATAAGCATCCTCGTTTGCTCACTGGTTGAGATCCCAGCGGCAAGAATGCCGGAAATCAGGTCCCCGCCAAAATAGCTGCCGATGGAAGGCATGATCCACACCGGGGCCGCCGGATGCAGCGCCAGTCCCAGCTCATGCGCCTCTACCGGCTCAATCCAGTTGGCCAGTGGAATATAGGGTTCGCGGATGATGTGAAAGGGTTCCAGGCCCAGGAAAAAGTGGGTCATGGCCGTATTGCCGGAAACCGACAGGGCGCGAATATCGGCAACAGCCACTCCCCCGATCAGGGCCAATTCCGCCGCCAGATCATTGATGGTGGCGATAATGCATCGCTGCAGGGTCATCAATCCTGGATCCTTAAAATCAGGGGGGATTGAAGTCATCTGTCTTCTTGCTTCTGTCGCATGGTGAATGCGGCTGAGGATATCATCGCCATACTGAATCTGGCTGTTTTCACAGGAACCTGTTGCCAGAATTGAACCGGTCAGGAGGTCAATCAGGGTCGCCTCCAGACCGGTGGTTCCCAGATCCAGGGCCAGGGCCGGCAGTGAGGCCGGCCATTCCGCGATAAAATCAGCCAGTACCCAGCGATCCAGGAGATCATTGACCAGGGCCACGCCTTGAAATCCAGCCGCCCGAAAGTTCCGACACAGTGGCAGCACACGACGCCAGGGAATCTCCAGGGGTCGCGCATCCGGCAGGCGGGCTATAATGGCCCGTCGCAGACGATCCAGGTCGGCCGTATTGTCCTGCAAACTGGGAGGATCGGCAATTACAGCCACCGGATAGACAAAGGGGGTGGATATTTGTGGGGCGCTGGTCTCTGGCATGACACGACTCTTGGGTATGGTTAAATCATAGGGGGCGAGGAGAGTCTTCTTCTTGACGGGAAAGGTGGATAATGGTACCCATAGGGTTTGCGCTTATCACCAACAATTTCTTGTTTTTTGAGCCTTTTGTAGAGAATTGTTTTGAGAAGGCGATTGTTATATTGGGCCTTTTATCCACACTGCAACCAGTAAAAAACATATTGTGTTATTACTCAATCGTTACATTGCCTTCCAGTTTGCGCGCATCTTTTGTGCTGTCGCCTCCGGGTTTATCGCCATCTATCTCCTGATAGATTTCTTCGAAAAGATAGAAGATTTTGTCAAAGCCGGTAAACCGTTAGCGCTTATTCTGCAATTCTTTTTCCTCAGCATCCCGTTTATCATTGACCAACTGGGGCCGGTGCTCATTTTGCTCTCGGGAGTGATTACCCTTGGTCTGCTGAGCCATCACCGGGAGCTGACCGCCCTTATGGCCGGCGGGGTGCCGTTACGGGCCATTGTCAAGCCATTGCTCCTGGGTGGCGGCCTCTGCACCCTGCTTTTTTTGGGCATGGCCCAATGGTTGCTGCCAGCAACCATCTCCACCACCAATACCATCTGGTTTGAAAATGTCAAAGGGATGATTCCTTTGGGGATACATCGCAATGGACGATACTACTACAAAGGCCGTGAGGGTTTTTATTCTTTTGCCCGACCTTACCCGCAACAACCTGTTTTCGCAAATTTTTCCTATTCCAAGTGGACTAATTCGCATCAATTGGAGTTCCTGATCAGCGCCGAAACGGCTGAATGGAAAAATAACGAGTGGACTGTTCATGCTGGACAGATTCAGACTCGTGATGCCAATGGGCATTATCAGACCCGCCTCATCAGCGAGGAAAAGATCCTCCTGCCGGAGACCCCTGACAACTTTTTTGTGCCCAAGTATGAAGCCTCCGAATTGTCCATAACCGCTCTTTATCAGCGGGTTTTCCGCCAGCGAACCGATGAAGATCGGGTCAAGGCCTGGGCCGATTTTTATGGCCGTATTTCTTACACCCTCCTGGGTCTGCCCTTGCTCCTGCTGGGGTTGCCAGTCTTGCTGATTGCCTACAGACGATGGGGACGAGACCTCTCGGTCGCCATTCCGGCAAGCTGCGCCCTGGCCTTTGTCGCCTGGGGGTTCTGGGGGGCCCTGCAATCTCTGGCCAGGGCGAATTATATTAACCCCTTGCTGGCTGCCATTGCCATCCATCTTCTCTTTGGCGCCGCCGGGCTTCTGCTCCTGCGACAACAAAAAAGATAAACAGCAAACGATGGAAAAACTGCCGGTGCAGAAACGGGTTGGCATTGTCGGGGTTCCGCCCCGGTCGGTGATTGGCCAATTGGAGGAGCAGGGAGCCCTTATTTTTGACCTGGACGAACCCCTGGTCAAACGGGACATTGAACTGGCCTCGGCCCATCTGCCCCGGGTGTACTGCGCCATCCTGAGAACGGTGGTGATCAATGCCATCAGCCTGGACCTTGACCAGATCTATATTGATGTCGGGCCGGGAAAATGTGACTGCGCCCTCCATACCGCCACCATTCTGACCGATATTTTGCCCCAGACCTCGGTCATCAGCGTCAAAAATCAGGATCAGACTGACTTTGGCTTCCCTCTGTGCATGACCCGCATGCCGCTATTGGAGAAGGTCAGCCGCATTACCCGCTCGGTGCAGAGCGTCAAGGCCTACCCCGGGCAGGAAATCTGCGTGCCGACGGCGGGATTCTGGGGTGTGCCCCCTCGGGATTTCTCCCTGCTGGCCCTTTTTCCCGAAACCACTCATGTCTTTGGCTGGACCCGGTGCCTGGAAAATAAAACTCCGGATAATTCCGCCTTGGAACAATTAGTTAACCCTGATATCCCCACCGTCTTTTTTGCCCAGTCTTTCTGTGCAAAAACAGCGCTGGCCCGGCATCTGGCGGCAAGGCATCCACACGGACTTTTTGTTGATTGCGATGTGACCGCCAGCAACAGCGCCAAGGCCAAGATTGAGGCCTTTCTGGAACTTGCCGGTCAAAGACCAAAGGGCAGAGGGGCGGGTTCATCCGGGAATCCTTGATGAACCGTTGTCAATAGATAAGGCGAACGGCAAAAGATAATCATGCACGGCCAACAATAAAAACATATAGCT